>DAOTWO010000036.1:0-2353 GCA_034435855.1 Thermomicrobium sp.
ACACGTCCGATGATACTTGGGAGGGTGCGCAATACTCCACGGTTTCAGGAATTCAGCATTGTAAGAAAGAAGGCGGCGTTCACCGCTGCAAATGGGCAAGCTCTTGCTGAGTCACTGTCACGGCGCGTCAAGTGGGGAATCGGGTGACGATAGGAGAGCCCCCAACTCGTGCAGCAAGGCTGCAAGGTTCAGCAAAGGCTGTCTCTGCCCCGCCGAGCCGGGCTGCACCACTCCAGAGTGACATGGCAGTTGTGCCCTTCTCAGCCAGAGCATGACCGCCTCGGGGAGGAGTATGCCGAGAAACTCCTCCGCGCTTGTCATCTGCTCTGTCACAACGTGACCTTCCCCGAGAAGTGTGCCGCAGACGCAACACGCAACAGCCCTCGTGCTTCCGGAGTGCCCCCGATAACTGGAAGAAACGAGAGGGAACCGTCGGGTAGAACTGATCGGAGCGAGCTCAACCGGATTTCAGTGTCTCCTGTGCGAACCTGTGGGGAGCTGACCGGGGAGAGCAAAGCGGCAGGGACCGAAACATAGCTGTCAGAAGGGTGGAGCCTTGGGGCGTGATGGGAAAAGACATGTTGATCGCAAAGGCACCGATGCTCTCCTTGGTGCCGAACCCGAGGAAGTGTGACGGCAAAAGAAATGTTCATTGCAAAGGCCCCTTCCGGAAAGTGGCCAAGGAGAAGGATGAGTGTCCAGCGAGGAGACATCTTGATCGTAAAGAACACTTACGAAACAGCTGTGTCGCTTCCGTGGGGGCAAGGATAGCCCGGCGAGCAGGCAAACGGTGTCAGCGGCAGCAACCTTGTACGAGATATCGATATGGAGTATCGTTATGATCGGCTTGTCGGTGGTGCTGGTCGGAGGAGTGGGAAGGGCAGGTAATGCAGTCGGAGACATGGGGTCTAAAACGACTCGTCCCGTTGGTTGCGGTGTTGGTGGTCATCTTGTGGTTGGTGACCCCAGTCTTGGCCAGTGACACCCCAGGGACAAGGGACAGTAGTGGAACATCAAGTGAAGAGTTTCTCAAGGAGGCGTCACCCGATACCTATCCAAAGAATGAGCATTCACAGAAAGAACTAGTTGAGCAGAAGGGCACCGAGGATGGGTCTGGAGCTCCGCGGCCGCTATCTGGTGACGAGGGAATCCCGATCGACCCAGGTGATGGAAATCCACCGCCACGCTCGTTCCCTCGCTGTCCAACAGGGCTAAAAGTGCGTGTACTCTGGGATGAAAGCACCTGTCCAGCGGACGGCTGTCCGCCCCGGCCGAATGCACCGCTTACCGTGTATTTTGGGTTGACGTATTACGGGTATCCAATGCCCGGCTATTCCTTCTCCCTCTCCTGTTCGCCGACGGGCGACCCCACCGTATGGGATTGTGGATTCAACTCCTGGTGGATGGTAGACGGAGATGTTTGGACAATTAGCATCCTCTCCGCCACTCCAGGATGGGTCATGGGAACCGCATCGAACATGGCTGATCTCCCGAGGGGAAGTCTAGACGAGTCGCAGTTCATGGAAAATCCAAACATGCCCGGAACTCCCCTTTTCACTTAGAATCGCGACATTATCCTCGCTGACGGCACCGTCCTCAACCCATGGGATGAGCCGATCTTGCATGGTTCGTATATGCACTACACGTTAGGCTTGGATGAGAACCTCAGCTTTCTCAACATGCGGATGGTGTATGACCCGTCGTGGGTACCGCCGGATCCTGGTCCTGGTGGCGAAGATCCTGGGAAACCCGGAGGTGGCGAAGATCCTGGGAAACCCGGAGGTGGCGAAGATCCTGGGAAACACGGAGGTGCCGAAGATCCTGGGAATCCCGGTGGTGAGGAAGAGGCTGGACAGACGGACGAGAGCACGAACGAGCCGGCACAGTTCCAGACAGTAATGCCCCAAGCGCCGCGCCAGACCACCCCGGTGGTAGCAGGGATGCGTCCTTTCGATCCCCCGGTGACGCCTGATCCCACTCCAGTTGCTGATCCCCCGGCGGTCACCGGCACTGCAAGCGGTGGGCCGACGGCGGATCCGCGCTTCTCCGATCCACAAGGTGTGCAAAGCGAACAGCTCCCACAGCTCATGCCGGCAACTGGTGCTCCACGGCAGACATTACCGGCCTGGTTCCTCGTAATCGTGGGAATAGCGCTCATGGCGTGTGCGAGCCTTGCTCTGCGGTGGTGGCGGCGCCATTCGATTGTCCTCGGGAACTTCTGTCTGTGCTCGGATGCTGAGTCGGCACAATCAGCCGAGTGGTGAGCGGCGCACGTAAACCGATTGCCGGTTTGGCCTGTGCGTCCAGATGCTTCTGGTCAAGCGGACACGATTTAGGTGTCTAACCCCAGGAG
>DAOTWO010000037.1:0-6057 GCA_034435855.1 Thermomicrobium sp.
CCATCCCACCAGAGAGAAGTGCCAAACCGCTGAGAGCAAGGAACGCGGAAAGAGGCGTCAGCCGTTGCTTCTCCCTCCCAGTTTGTGGCATGAGCTGCGGAAGGGATGCGGGTTCTTGAACGGCCGGGATGGCTTCGCTTGTCGGAGCTGCCGCCGCGGCGGCCGGCTCCGGTTGATTGCCCACCGGTGTATCAACAACCGGCAAGGTTTCGCTGGCTGGCGGTGTAAGAGGCGGTGTCACCGATGTTGAGGTTGGGGCCTCACTGGTTGGACTCGTACCTCCCTCTTCGCCCTGTGAGGGTTGGTCACCCCCACCAGGGGTCTGTTCCCCACCGCTGGGGGGTTGGTCACCACCGACGGGTGGCTGCTCCCCGTCACCCGGGGGTTGGTCGCCAGAGCTGCTCCGAGTGTTCGTGATCACAAACGAGCAGTAGCGGTGGAGAGGCTCATTAGGATCGGCCGAGCAGCTAACCAAAGTGAGGAGCTCGGAGGCTCGAAAGGTCTGGGTTGGCGGGTTGCCAAGGCTGGAAATCCATCCAGCTGGGACGTCTTCTGTCACTGTCACCTCGTCTGACCCAGCGACAATGATCTGACAAGGTTGGTTGCCCTGGGTGATCAGCTCGCTGCCGTTCCAAGAGCAGGAAATGTTGGTGCCCCACTGGTCTTCGACGGAGACGAGATTCGGGATCGTGCTTGGTGCTGCGCCTCCTGTCCATTGCTTCACAAAGGTGACGATGAACTTCACCTGATCAACTGAGTAGTTGATGATGGTGAATGTGCAGGTGAAATGGTAATCGTCCTGCGTGGTGCACTGGCCGTTCTGCAGAAGGTCCCATGGAGTGAACGACACTTTGGCGGGATCACCGAGGCTCGAGACCCAGCCTTGGGGAGGAACCTCTTGTACCGTCACGGTCTGATCTCCGGCTACATCAACGAGACACTGTCCGTGCGGTGCGGAGGAGACCAGGGCAGAGCCGTCCCAGGAGCACGTGACCGATTGCCACGGGGTGGCAACGGTGACAAACTCCGGGACAGTTGGGGGAGCCGGCGCTCCTTCCCAAGTTTTGTTAATCTTCACACTAAACTTAAAGGCGGACGGGTCATCGACCCGGGCGTGATTGACGACGGTGTGCGTGCAGAAAAAGTAGGAGCGATCCTTCTCGTCAATTTTCTCGCAGAGCTTTTCAACCGACTCATCCAGCCGAAGCTTTGCAGTACTTCCTTCGAGTGTCCAGCCCTCGTAGGACACTTCCTCGATCACTACGGTCGCTGGTAGTGCGAAAAGGTCAATGAGCGGAGAGCACGACCACAGGTAGGGGTCGTTCTGAGGCTGACACGTGACTTGGGTCACGGTGTCACGTCCATTGTCATAGACGACACGAACCTTCAGGATAACCTCAGAGAGCTGTGGTGGGAAGGAACGTTTGAACTGTTTCATGAGTTGGAGTCGGACAATGGGTTGGTCCTTTTCGGGAGGATCCTTTGGGACTGGGATAGCAGGTACAACGACCGGAGGAAGTGGCTGGGCCACGATGGTCTTGGTGGGTAGCGGCTGGATGGGAACGACTCGGATCGGGTCACGATCCGGCTGTTCGAGCGTCTGATTGGGCTCCAAGGAGACCGTACTCTCATGAGTCTCTGGAGGGGACGGTTCAGTCATGATTTCCGTCGACAGACTCCGTCCTGCCCAAGGAGCATCCGCGGCATTGAGGGAGGTGATGGGGAAGACAAACAGGCCAAGCACGAGGGCAGCGACAACTGCGAGATACCTTGCGTGTCGGTTCATTCTCCATGACCCTCCCTAGCCTAATATGGCTAGTCAGAGTTTCCTAGCCTTCCGAATCACAGAGTACTAGACCAAATGAGCACTGTCAATAGGTACGAAAGTTCCCCTATGTGCCTGTGAATTGGCAGGTTCCCCGCAGGTGGGACGGGTCTGCGACCCCGGTACCGTGTTCCCAGCCGCCTGTACAGAGCCTGCGGGGCGGCTAGGTGGAAGGTGTGCGCTGACCGTTTACCGGGTGCTGTGTCGGCGGACTGCCGTTGGTCAAGATAGACGGTGATGATCGCACTGTTTCCCTGTAGGTGCGGTCACAGCAGCTCACATTGTGTTGAGACAGGCCGCGAGTTGCACCGTACCGCTTGCACACTGGAGGTTGGAGCAGGGGGATCGGTGGGTTACGCGATTGTGAGAAGGGTTTTAGGGGTATCACAAGCACGAGAGCGATGGCACGTCCATCGTGACTGGCCGGCATGTTGTCCTTCCCTTGAGGATTTCGGAAACCCGTAGTGGTCGGCAACGGAGCGAACACACTCGTGTGCTGTCGGACGACGATGCTGAGCTACATGGAGAACGAGGCAGAGGATTCTCACGGGTGTGCCACATCACTGGAGCACTGTGCCGGCTGGATGGTGCACGAGTCTAGGGGGTCGCGGTGTGAGCAAACTCGTATGGCCACTAATCTCAGCATCTTCTCGAGCTATCCCAAGCGAAAGGGCGTGTGACAGGTTTCACGACGATGCTGTGTCAGCTCCCAGTGCCCGTTGGTGCGCAGACTGACTAAACGCTCCTCGAGTCAGGCGAGTTTCCCTTTTGCGGGATCAAGGGAAAGAGCATTGAGAAGCCCGGAGCCGGAGCCGGTGGCGGAGCAGTTTTTCCATCGCGTTGGCCGAGAGAATTGGCCGAAAGGAGCTTAAACTCCGAGACTTCACACCACGAGTTCAGGTTCGACTCACGAGTGTCTCAGTTGTTGGAGGACAAAGAGGGTGTTCGCGGGCCGTTCGGCGAGGCGACGGGTGAAGTACGGGTACCAGTGTTGCCCAAAGGGAACATAGATCCGTACCGGCTCTCCTGCACGCTGGAGTTCCTCCTGGAGGTCACGGCGTACCCCGTAGAGCATCTGGAACTCGTACTTCTCTGGGCCAACGCCGATGCGGCGGGCGAAGCCGCGGGCGACGCGCAGAATTGCCTCGTCGTGGGTGGCGATGGCGACGAACTGCCCATATTCGAGTAGTGCCTCCAGATGGCGCCGGTAGGCTGCATCGACCGCCGCCTTCGTGGGATAGGCAACCGTGGAGGGCTCAGCGTAGGCGCCTTTCACCAATCGCACGCGCCAGCCACGCTCGATGGCAGTCTCAACATCCCGCTCACTCCGATAGAGATAGGCCTGAAGTGCGATCTGGAGGTGATCCCCATAGATCTGGTGGAGGTCGGCGAAAAGCTCAAGGGTCGGACGCGTGGTGGAGGAGTCTTCCATGTCCACCTCGACTCGGCCGCCGAGTCGTTGGGCCAGGCGGGCCAAGCGCTCAAGATTCACGCGGGCTAGGTTGGGATCGACGCGAAGACCGAGGTGCGTCGGTTTGACCGAGATGGTCGCGTCAAGTCCGCAGCGAGCGATCGTCTGCAAGAGTTCAGCGTACGCTTCGGTGACAGCGGCTGCTTCGGTGGGAGCGGTGATGTCCTCACCGAGAAGATCGAGCGTTGTGGCAAAGCCCCGGCTGGCCAGTGCCTGCGCCACAGCGAGTGCCTCCTCCAGGCTCTCGCCAGCGACAAAGCGAGCGACGAGCGGTGCCATCAGTGGAGACTTCCGCACGAGACGCTCGACCCACGGCTGACGCGCGACGGTCAAGACGAGCGACCGGTACAGCGACATTTTCTTCCTCCACTCCCGCATCCCGCGTCCGACCCGCAGCGCAGTGTAGCATCGTCCTCGAGACGAGGAGCGGAGGATGGACTGTAAGGAACGGTACGTCACGATCGTGCGTGACAGTCTGTATGACCGGATTCCGCTGACGGCGGCTGAGGTGGCGCTGATCAGCACGCCGACCTTCCAGCGGCTCGATCGCATCCAGCAGCTCGGCTTTGTGAGCAAGATCTGGCCTGGAGCGAAACATAGCCGTTACGAGCACTCGCTCGGTGTCCTGCATCTGATGCGTCAAGCTCTGGCCACACTGCGCCAGCATGGAGCGACAGTGATCGACGAAACAGCGCGACGCACCGCGCTTGCGGCAGCGCTCCTGCACGACGTTGGGCACTATCCGTTCAGCCACGCGATCGAGGAGCTCGGGCCACCAGTCCTGCCGCATGAGGAGGCGGGTCGGCGGCTGATCGAAGGGAGCGAGCTGGCCGAAATATTGGAGCGGGAGTGGGGAGTCGATCCAGGACGTGTGGCGAACCTGATTGCGCCGCGCGGAGGAGGCGAACCTGCTGACCGGCTGCTGCGTGGACTCCTGAGCGGGGCACTCGACGTGGACAAGCTGGACTATCTCCCGCGCGATGCGCGGCACTGCAACGTACCATACGGTGGTGTCGATACGCCACGGCTGCTTGATGCCCTGCGGGTCGCTGAAGTACACGGGGTGCCGCGGATCGTAGTGACGGCGAAGGGGGTAAGTCCCCTGCACTCGTTGATCAACGCGCGGCAAGAAATGTTCGACAACGTGTACTGGCACCATGCCAACCGGGCAGCGATGGCGATGCTGCAGCGGGCAGTTCAGGACGCGTTACTGGCGGGAGCGATCCAAGCCGAAGAACTCTTGCGGCATGATGACGCCTCGCTCCTGGCGCGACTGGCCGAGCCAAGGATGCCCGAGAGTACGCGGCAGCTGGTGCAACGCCTGCGTGACCGGGTCCTGCACAAGCGGGCACTAGAGGTGAGTGCGCGGGCGCCGGACCTGTACCGGTACTTGAGCAGCCTGTATGGGCAGCCAGCAGCGCGGCGAGCACTGGAGTGCCGACTCGCGCAGCAGCTTGCTGACCTCCTTGGAGAGCCGGTGGCAGACTGGGAAATACTGCTGGCGATCCCAAAGCCGGAAAAATGGAGCACCGATGTGTGGGTACTGTTCGAACGGCCACCGCTTGGGTTTCAGCACCTCATGCCGTGGCAAGACGTTGTCGGAATGACCGATGCTGACTTTGCGCGGTTCGAGGAGCACCGACGCTTGATCCGGATTGTCACAACGGCGCGCCTCAGGGACGCGGTGGCTGCACATTGGCCGCGGCTGCTGCTACCGTTGCTCGGGTGAGCGAGGTAGCGACGAAGGCCGGTCATTGCTGTGGCTGGATGGAGTCTTCCGGTGGGGCTGAGCCACGTGCAGGCACGTCATGGCAAAGGTATGTTCAGTTTTGGGCCCGGGGATGCGCAGAGGCCTCTCGTGTAGTGATTCGTTGTTCGGCGTCCGTGATCGTCTCTTTGCACCCACATGAAGGAATGATCTAGGGATAGACTGCGAGGGGGACTGGGCGCTTGCGCGATTTGGTCGTTGCTCTTCGTTGAGCGGTAGCACGGGGCAGGAACAGGGCATTCGTCCTCGTTTGCCAGTGCGGCACTCGCTGGGCAGACGGTTGGCGAAGAGACGATGGCTGACGTCATGCTCTGAGAACAGGGCGGCGCACTGCCGGCTGGCAGCCGCAGTGCTGCTCGGAATGCGGCGTGAAACTGAACGTGGTATCAAGCGTGCATTCAGCCCGCCGTGATAGGTGGGAAGGTGAGAAGGGCTGGGTCAGCGACCCGGCGGAGCTGAGAGGCGCAATCCGAGCAAGAGCAGCGCAGCGCCGAGCAGAGCGAGCGAGACGAGATTTGCGGCGACAGACAGGGTGCCAGCGCCCGTGCGTGGTGCGACCTCCGAGCGTTGGAGTGAGGATTCGGTGGAATCACTCGAGCGCTTGGGTGTAACAGACGCTGCTTGCTCGATCGTGAGGGTACCGGAGTGCCATGGTGAAGACGGTGCTGAAGACGTTTCGTGGGTCTGACTCCCGTCGCCTGGTGACGGAGATGTGGCTGCGACTGGTGACGTTGTTGGCACGGGCGTGGGCGAGGCGTCGCTGGGCTGCGGCGTAGGATCATCAGGGACCGGCGTGTTGTCTGGCTCAGGGCTGCCGCCTGGGTATATTGACTGGTCGGCGGTCGGCGAAGCGGTCGGAGAGGGTTCGGTGAGCGTGGCAGATGCTGTGGCGGTTGGATCGACGATCTGTGTCGCGGGCCGATACTCTGTGATTCCAGCGTCACCGGCGACGCTTGCGGCAGCGAGCTGGAGTGCCAGTGCAGCAGTCAACAG
>DAOTWO010000038.1:0-3301 GCA_034435855.1 Thermomicrobium sp.
GCCGGGAGCTCGTCGTACCGTTCGAGAACCGCTCGCAGCTGGACGAGGTTCTCCCACCGTTCGCGCTCGTTTGGATCGCTTGCCTCGCGGTACCGCTGTGCCAGTCCGCTCCGCTCCAATGCCAGGTCGTACACTGCACTCAACGACCGGTCAACCAGAGCTCCTCGCAACCGCACCAACTCGCCCCACACCTCGCGCAAGCGTTTGCTCGTCTGAGCAGCAAGCTCCGGCGGCTCGCGATCGAGCTCTCCCACGATCGCCGGTAAGGCATCGGCCGGAGAACGGTCGTGGCGCAGACCCCAGTGCTCCAGCTGCTGCAGTGTCTTCTCGCCGATCTTTTGCCCGAGCGTCGTCTCGCTCAACACCCGCCGCAAGCTGATCCAGTCGTGGGGATTGACCAGCACCCGCAAGAGCGCCAGCGCGTCTTTCACTTCCTTCCGCTCATAGAAGCGGACACCCCCGACAACCTGATAGGGGATCTGCCGCCGCACGAGCGCCTCTTCAAGCGGACGGCTCTGGGCATTGATCCGGTAGAGCACGGCAATGTCCTGGTAGCGTGCCTCACCGCGCGTGACCAACCGCGCGATCTCGGTCGCGACAGTCTCTGCTTCGTGCTGCTCGTCCCAGCAGGCGAAGAGCCGAATCGGTGGTCCCGGAGGGTTCTCCGTCCACAA
Organism: Thermomicrobium sp.; assembly: GCA_034435855.1. Lineage (GTDB taxonomy): Bacteria > Chloroflexota > Chloroflexia > Thermomicrobiales > Thermomicrobiaceae > Thermomicrobium. Next base: position 675 of record DAOTWO010000038.1, read on the forward strand.
CCGCCGCTCAATGCGGAGCCGATTCGCCCGAATTACCGCATCGGCTGCCGCCACGATCTGCGGCGTCGACCGGTAGTTGCGTCCCAAGAGGATGACCACGGCATCTGGGAAGTCCCGCTGGAACTCAAGAATGTTCCGGATATCGGCCTGCCGCCAGCTATAGATTGTCTGGTCAGGATCGCCGATCGCACACAGATTCCGATGGCCCGCTGCCAGCGCTCGTACCAGCAAATACTGCAGGTGATTCGTGTCCTGGTATTCATCGACGAGGAGATAACGCCAGTGTTCCTGATATCGCGCCAGGACGTCAGGATGCTGATCAAAGAGCTCAACGACAAGGAGCAGGAGATCATCGAAGTCGACTGCCTGGGCACGCTGGAGAAGCTGTGCATAGCGCTCGTAGACTCGAGCAGCAACCTCGTCCCAATAGCTCTGCGCCTGCTGCGCGAAAGCATTGGGGGAAAGGAGCAGATTCTTGGCGCGGGAGATCGTGCTGAGCAAGCTCCGCGGCGCAAAGCGCTGCGGGTCGAGACCGAGTTCCTTTAACGCCTGCTTGACGAGCGCCAGTTGATCATCTTCATCGTAAATCGTGAAGGCTGGGTCGAGCCCGAGCCGTCCCCCATTGCGTCGAAGAACTCGGACACAGGCACTATGGAAGGTGCCAGCCCCCACGAGCTCGGCCGGACCAGTTCCGAGAAGCCCCTGCAAGCGCTCCTTGACCTCTCGCGCCGCCTTGTTTGTGAAGGTCACAGCAAGGATCTGTTCGGGACGTGCTCGGCCGGTGGCGATCAGATAGGCCACACGATGTGTCAGCACACGCGTTTTGCCGCTGCCGGGGCCGGCCACGACGAGCACCGGTCCCTCGGTCGTGGTAACCGCTGCCTGCTGATCCGGATCAAGCCCGGCGAGGACCCGTTCCGCCTCAGAGCACGCGGTGGCGGCATTCTTGTCTTGCCGGAACGGCACCTTGCCTCCGCCGCTGCTGTGCGCGTCCCGTTCAAGCGCTCCCCATCTGTTCGGTCTGGCCGTTCTCTCGGCCTCCCCACGCCCTTCAGGCATGAGCGGTGCCTCCGGTCTAGACGGACACGTTCGGTCGCCGGTTGCTCCGGCTCGGACTTCGAGGATACTCGGTACGGGCCCCTGTTGCCGCCCGAATTTCGATTCCATCCACGGTATGCCAACACGTGTGAATGGGAGAGCCACTACCGCCATCCTGGTTATAATACGCGCTTCCCCAAAGCGCTCGCGACCCGCGACTTGACAGGGCTCCGGAGACGCGCGTATTATCGTGACGGTCGCCGAGTTCATTCGTAAAGGGAAAGATCGGACAGATGGATAGAGTCGTAGCGACCTGCGATGAAGCCGTCGCCGATATTCCAAATGGCGCATTCATCATGATCGGTGGATTTGGGCCACCAGGTATCCCGGTGAACCTCGTTCAGGCGCTTCGTCGCCGCCGTTTGCGCGATCTTGTGCTGATCTACTGCGGCGGGGGCACAGAGGAGGATGGCATCGGCGGCTTGATCGCCGATGGTGCAGTACGCAAGCTGATCACCTCGTACCCTACCCATCCCGGCGCATCCGCTGTGCGAGAGCGTTATCTCCGCGGGGAGATCGAGCTTGAAGTCCTTCCCCAAGGGACATTCGTCGAGCGGATCCGTGCAGCCGGAGCCGGTCTCGGCGGGTTCTATACCCCGACCGGAGTTGGTACCGAACTTGCGGAAGGGAAGGAAGTACGGATCATCGACGGACGTGCGTATCTCTTCGAGTTGCCGCTCCGGGCTGACTACGCATTGATCAAGGCCTACCGGGCCGATCGCTGGGGCAACCTGACGTATCGGCGCACGATGCGCAATTTCAATCCGATCATGGCCACGGCAGCGAATATCGTGATCGCGGAAGTCGATGAACTGGTCCCTGTCGGTGGGCTTTCGCCCGAGGAGATCGAGACGCCATGCTTTTTTGTCGATCGAGTAGTCGTGGTGCCACGTGCGGAAATCCGCCGCGTGGCACGAGAGTCACGGTGAGGTGGACAGCAATGCCCTTGACTCGTGAGGGAATCGCCTTTCGGATCGCGCGACCTCCCTGACGGGAGTTTCGTGAATCTCGGTGTTGGCATTCCCACACTTGTCGCCCGTTTCGTTGCAACCGATCGGATCATCCTTATTCACAGTGAGAACGGCATCCTGGGAGCCGGCCCCAAAGCAGCTCCGGGGCAAGAGGATCCGGATCTGGTGAACGCTAACGGCGACTACGTCACCCTCATGCCGGGTGCCAGCCTCTTCGACCATGCCCTCTCGTTCACGATGATCCGCGGTGGGCATCTGACACACGCTGTGCTCGGTGCGCTTCAAGTCTCGCGTCGTGGGGACCTGGCGAATTGGCGGATACCTGGGCCGCGCGTTCCTGGGGTCGGTGGGGCGATGGACATCGCCGTTGGTGCACAACAGGTCTGGGTGGCCACGACGCATACCACCGATCAGGGAGAGCCGAAGATCGTCGAGGAATGCACCTACCCGCCTACGGCAGCGCGCTGTGTGCGGCGGATCTACACCGACCTTGCGGTGTTGCGGGTTGAGGGCGAGCACCTTGTCCTCGAAGAACTCGCTCCCGGCGTGACGGTCGAG
>DAOTWO010000039.1:0-4361 GCA_034435855.1 Thermomicrobium sp.
GCAAACGGCTCAAGTACCGCTTTGCGTTGCGCATCTTGCATTGCTCCGCCAAACCCGGCGAAGACAAGCGTTTTCCCTTTCCACTTATTCGGATTGTCGTACCCTGCAACTTTGAGTTCACCGCCGGCTGCCGCCGTTGGACTCGCTGCGGCTGGCGTTTGACCGGCCGCCGGTGCCGTCGTCGGTGTAGCCTGTTGTCCGCCAGCACAGGCAACCAATCCACTAGCACCCGCCACAGTCAGACCAGAGGCAAGCAGCGCCCGCAGGAACTGACGACGACGCAGCCGCCCCATCCGCTCGAGTCGTCGGAGCAACTGTTCCCATTCGGTGGCCATGGATCTCCCTCCTTCCTCACGTGCCACCCTTTACCACAACTGTGCCACCAACGGCGTTATAAGGGGAGATATGCATCCACGTTCGGCGTGGGAATCCACCATTCCTCGCCGCGAACCGTCGTAATATATTCTGGCCAACGCAAATCAATCGGCGGCGCAAAATCGGCCGGAAGCAACGGTGCCACCCAGTGTCGTCCGTCAATTCCGCCTCCAGTCCGCTCCCGGAATTCGACCCACGCTTGCTCCAGCAAGGCAGGATAGGTCACAAGGTCGAGAATCGTTGCCGCAATCACTTTCCCAGCCACGAACATCCCCGGATCAACGATCTCTGGCCGCCCCCCAAGTGCATTGTCCGCCCAGGCCGGATAAGCATAGTCCGGTGTCGGCGGACGCAAGCGCGGCCGCGCAGTGTACAGCCGGACTGTCGGCGCATGCCACGTGTATTCCACGTAATCGTCTGACGTGAAGTTCCGTTGCCATTCAGGTAGGGCCGAACGGATCTTCGCCTCGTACTCCTCCGGTGGGATCACTCGCTCCACGTCATCGATGAACGGGTCCTCCATCGGCTCCAGGCCAAGATTCCGTTGGATCTCCCGCGCGAACGCCCGCGCTGCCTCACTGTAACGCGGCGGGCCCACGAGCTCCAGATTGTCGTAGGCAACTCGAGATACTGTTAGATTTGGTAGCCCCACGCGGGTCTTCGTCACCCAACGTACCGACGCACGACAACCGGTCGCTTCCGCTGCGCGCTTCGCGTTGTTGACAAGGACCCGATAGATTTGCTCCTGAATTCCCAGCGTTGGTGAGCGCCAGGCATATTGGATCTGTGCAAACCGGGGAGGTAAATTATCTGCCGTCGCATCCCCTGCGACCAGAATGAATTCGTTCAGGCTCCAGGACCCAGTATGTGGAAACATCGCTTCTTTCGTATACTTGGTCATCGTGTACATGAGGCACAACGCATCGATCGCCCCGGGACACCGCGCTGCTGCATGTGCCCCGCCCACATCCGGGAATAAACTACGGTCGATCCACTTTTCCGGCTCGACACATTCGAAGGTGAACACACAGCTCCAATATGAACCACAGTGAGTCTCCCACGCTACTGTGTTCGTGCCCTTGGGGTAATAGGACGGATGATAAGCGATAAAAGCATCGAATCCGTCGTAGTATCCTTTCGCTGCATGCACCGGCTTGGACCCACACACCTTTTCCGCTGGTTCCCCAAAGAACCGCAGTGTCGCGCGCAGACCATGCTTCTCCATCGCATACTTCGCCGCCAGGACCCCAGTCAGTGCTGCCACGCCGAGCATCGAGTGTGGATCAGTATGTCCCGCTGCCCAGGGGTGCATCCCTTCACGCGGCTTCCGATACGGAACGGGCTCCTGAGAATTCCCAGGCACGGCATCATACTCTGCGTACGCACCGAGCAACGGTCGCCCCTCGCCCCAACTGGCAACGAATGCTGTGGGCATCCCCCCGGAACCAACGTCAACGTCAAAACCATGACGACGTAAGAGTTCCACATATGCCCGGGCGGACTTGTACTCTCGCCAGGCTGGCTCGGCATATCGCCAGATTTCAAGATCAAACTGCGAAAGCCAGTCCGCATTTTCCTCGATCCAACGGAATGCCGTTTTCTTCGCCTCGTAGAACGGTGCTGGCATGCTCTCGCTCCTTACTGAGGACCTCGGTCGTGCAGACGAATTCAGCTCTCCAGAGGCTCGTAATAGTGCGTGTACTGCCAGACCGCCGCCTCCACCAATGCCCCCGCATCGATCGGGCCAACAAGCCGCCCAGGCGCAAGGGGACTCAGATTGATGGAAGGGGCGCCAATAACAATCCATTCTGCTAACAGCCGCCCCAAGGCGGGGGAGAAAGAAAACCCACTGCCGTTGCATCCGCTCAATACCCAGAGCCCGCGGACCTCCGGCACCGGCCCAGCCACAAAACGCCCATCCGGTGTCATCGTGAAGAGCCCACCACGGTGCTCCTGCACTGGTGCGTCGTGTAAGGACGGTATGACACCACATACTAACTGGGCGAAGCACTCGAGCACACCAAACTCAAGTGGCACATGCTCAATGCGAAAATCTTGCCCACGGTTCGCCGGATCCAGTGGAAGTGGATCTGACTCGAATCCTCCCCACATTAAGCCACCCCGGCAAGGCCGCACGTAAACGGCTGCATCGAAGACACGCGTGATCGGGTAGGTCGCCTCGATACCCGGGATTGGGTGCGTAATTGCCAACTGATGACGCATTGGTAGTACAGCGAAATCGGCCCCAGCCCACTGACTCACCTGGCGAACCCATGCGCCAGCTGCATCCACCACAGTTTCTGTCCGAATGTGGCCGAGCGGCGTCTCGACAGCGTGTACAGCCCCGTTCCGCACGACAATTCCCGTCACCGGTACACCACCGACGACCGTTGCCCCCAAGCGCGCTGCCGCCGTGTGATATGCCTCCAATAAGCTCACAGGTTCCTCGATATAGATGTCTCCCGGTACGTAGGCTGCCTGACGGATCTCCTCCGGCTCGAGATAGGGTGCAAGACGACTCGCTTCCTGGGGAGAGATGAGTTCGACCTCGACCCCCCATCGCTGCGCCGCAGCCACCTCTTCCTCAATCAGGCGACTGTGGCGGTCAGTGCGCGCGATCATCAAGCTTCCAGAATGGATGAACGGAACTGGCACACCGAACTCGACTTCGAAGTTCCGCACCGTATCCACCGCCAGCCGCGCTAGACGCGTCCGGAGCTCGTCAGCTTGCACCAACTTAAAAAGACCCGCTGCCCGCGGCGAGGTCTGTGATGCGATTTCGAAACGATCCAGCGCCACAACACGTCGGACTCCAAGCCGCGCCAACTGCGTCGTGACTGAGAGGCCAAAAGCACCTGTCCCAATCACCACCACATCAGCGTCGCGCGGCAGCTCCTGGCTCATTTGATGCCCTCACTTTCTTGCGCGTAACAACACCGCGTCTTCAGCCCGCCAACTGAGGAGCACACGATCACCGCGTTGCCAGCGCATCGTCTCCAGACGGCTCGGCTGCTTGACGCTCAGAATCCGCTCGCCATGCACGCGGACGCGGAACTTCGTCGCCTCTCCAACGTAGATAATCTCTTCGATGGTCGCCTCAACGCGGTTGTCACCCCGCTCCTCGCCGAGGACGATCCGTTCCGGGCGCAATGCGATCGTCACCCGTTCACCTGCGCTGACATCGTCTCCCGACTGCACCGCAATGCGCCAGCCGTCGTCTGTGACGAGATAACCTCGCCCGTCACGTCGTTCGAACCGCCCTTCGAGGAAGTTCGACTCCCCAATGAAGTTGGCCACGAACTCGCTGACTGGTCGTTCGTAGAGTTCGCGCGGCGTCCCCACCTGCTCGATCCGACCATCCCGCATGACCGCGATGCGGTCAGACATTGTGAGTGCCTCTTCTTGATCATGAGTCACGTAAATCGTGGTGATATTCAGGGATTCCTGGATGTGCTTGATTTCGAGCTGCATCTCTTCGCGAAGCTTCTTATCGAGTGCTCCCAACGGCTCATCCATCAGCAGCACCGGCGGCCGAAAGACAAGCGCTCGTGCAAGGGCAACGCGTTGCTGCTGACCACCAGAAAGCTGCCGCGGGTACCGCTCCTCGAAACCCGGTAAGCGAACAAGTTGCAGCGCCTCTTTCACTGCCCGCTCTATCTCGTCGCGTCGCCATTTCCGCATCTTTAAAGGAAAAGCAATGTTCTCAGCCACTGTCATGTGCGGGAAGAGTGCATAGTTCTGGAAAACCATGCCAATGTTCCGCTTGTGAGGCGGTCGGAATGCGATATCTTCTCCATTTACGAGAATTTGCCCCGAGGTGGGGATCACAAAGCCCGCCACCATCATCAGCGTCGTTGTCTTCCCGGACCCCGAGGGGCCCAACAGCGTGATGAACTCTCCCGGCGCGATATCTAGTGTCACGCGGTCAGCGGCAATGACCTCTCCGTAGACCTTTGTCAGCTCGATTAACTGCAAGCGAGCTCCCA
>DAOTWO010000040.1:0-1951 GCA_034435855.1 Thermomicrobium sp.
ATTGGCACGCGTGTCGAGACATCTCAGGGCATCGGAACCGTCGTTTCGGTCCAGACGCGGAACCGCACCGCGCTCGTCCAGGTGGGAGACGAGACGGTGCGGCTCTCTCTTGAAGAACTGCGCATGAGCGAGCGGTGACTGATTAGGATCCAGCCGGTGGTGCGGGGAGACGGACGAGGAATAACCCGCGATCCGTCAGGACATATGCCAGTCCCTGCACGTCATCGACGGCCAGATCACGCAAGCCATCAAGCGATGGCACACCTGACCCGCTGACGAACTGCTGGACAAGCGTCCCGTCAGTGCGCAGGCGTAAGATGCGACCACTGCGTGTTCCAACGTAGCGGTAGAGTCGGTCAGGCTGCTGAGAGAGCGCGACCGCATCGGTAACTGGTGGCTCAACTTGGGGTGTCACGGTTGCTTCCAAAGCACCGCGGTAGAACGTGAGCACCGTGCCGTCGGCGAGAAGCACATGGATGCGACCGTCAATCTCGAAGTCGACAGCGTTGCGTAGCTGGTCAGCTGCTTGTCCCCCCGTCCAGTCTTCGGGGAGATTGGCATAGGCGCCATTCAAGAAGCGGAGGATCTGCCCGTTCTGTGGTTGAAGCACGTAGAGGTTGCCAGTGAAGGTGCCAAGCGCGGCCACGTTCTGGTACGGTGCGCCAAAAGTCCCAACCGGGAATGCGCTCCAGCGCGCGGCAGTCGGGTCGAAGAGGTAGGCGACGCTGCCGTCGAATGCGACTGGAGCGCCATCGGCCCAAGCTGCACCGACGAGTGGCCCAACAGTCACTCCGTCGACGGTATCACCAGGGCCGAGTAAGCGCACGAGGCGTGTCCCGCCCGCATCGAGGCGGTAAAGCGCGTCAGTCAAAAGATAGAGTTGGCCGTTACCAAAGAAGAGGCGTGGGTGCACACCTTCTGGAGCTGCAGGCACGGATCCGAGGACTTGAACCGCGCTGGCCGAAAGGCGCTCCACGCGGAGGAGTCTATCGAGCGTTCGTTCGATCGCTGCGCGTTCTTGCGCAAGGAGTTCGGGCTCAAGTCCGAGCGCCGCAGCGCGCTCGAGCCGTTGTGACGCGGTTGCCAAGTAAGCGCGGGCGATCGTGGAATCGGTCGCCTGCTCGGCGAGCTGTCGTTCAGCGACCGCTGACTGGTACAGCTGAGCGAATTCCTGCCTCCGCTCGGCATTTCGTCCCGACTGTACCGAGACGACGAGCGTCGTAGTGAGCGCGCCAAGGAGGCCGATGGCGATCAGGCCAGTGAGACGGCTGGCGGGGAGTCGCGGCAGCTGGCGCCGGACTGGAGTGAGATCAGGAAGCCGAATGCGGTCTTCGTGCCGTTCTAGGCGGGGCAGCCCGAACGTGCCATCGTCCTGCGGGAGAAGTGGGCGACGCCGACGTGCGACGAGCTGCCAGATTCCCAGCAGCCCAGTGACGGTTGCGATCGCGAGCCCAGCAATGAGCTCGATCAGGGTTTGCCCCCCACGCCTGGAAGCCACCTGGTACGGCTCGGGTTCATCCCGTTCGCCGACCGTTGTCTCTTCTGCCTGACGGTCAGAAGCTGGCGGTCTCGCCTCATCGAGCGGGATTGACGCGTCAGACAGACTGGCGTTCTGATCCGCCCGCTCCTCCCGTGCTCCCTTAGTCTGCTCGTCCAAAGGCGTGGCGTCAACTCCCTTCCTGTCTTGGGTTACTCCGGTACGCTCGTCCTGCCCGGTGTTCTCGGGGAGAAGAAGGCGCAAGAGTTCGCTGAGACGTCGAACTGGCTGAGCGCTGAAGCGGGGTTGTTCAGGGACGCGCAAGATCACTGCAGGGACCTGCTCCGCATCTCCTTCATCGACGGCGAGCTCTTCGAGCCACTCGAAGATCCGGCCAGGTGTTGCGTTGGGCAGCTCGTGGCTGTGGTTGTCCAGCAGGCGAGAGCCGTAGCGGCTGGTGGTAAGCAGGAGGAG
>DAOTWO010000041.1:0-7424 GCA_034435855.1 Thermomicrobium sp.
ACGATGCCTTTGTCCGCTTCGCGCACAGTCCGGAGACAATTCTCATCGTCGTCGCGGGAGCACGAAATGCGGGCATTTCAACAGTCTGCCCGACATTTATTGGGCAGCAAGTGACGGTACCGATCCGCATGAAGTCCACGTCCCACTGAACGCCCTTCGCTGTGACGCCAGGTGGAGCACCTGGAAGGAATCCGCATGACCAGCGAGTATTGGCTGGAAAGCATGCTTGCTGTTGTAACGAGGCCGGGGCAAGGTAAGAACGAGTGCGGAACGCGAATCGCACGCGGTCTCGCACGACACGGAGCTCCGGCCGACATCAACAATTTGGCCAAGGAGCTCCTGCAAGCGAGACTCGATCAGCCCCGGAGTCGCGGTGACGACACCTGGCGGATACCCGGCGAACTCGCTGCTGCTCACGGCGTCCGATATGGCAGTAAGGCTCCTGTGGACGGGCTGTTTCCGGGTGATGAGCGACTCTCGCATGTGCACGGTCGTTGTCTGATCGGTGTCAACTGGAACGATCCATTCTCTCCGAACCGAGCAGCGCTCACAAACAGAATTCTCCCCGGACTTGATCATGTCATCAGCATCGGCTCGCTGGCGAGGTGGCGAACCGCTTCCCGCGGCCCGATGGACACGACCACGAAGAGCGGCCTCCTCAACCTGACACAGCACATGGTATCCGAGGGAGCTTCATTGAGCATGACCATAGGTATCCTGTTACCAACCGGCATATTCCGTCCGCGCATCTTTCGGGCCCAACTTGCCCTGTCTTGTCGTGAGAGCAGTTGTTCGGGGCTGCTCGACTCCGCGGAGAGGGGGAAACTGGTCGCGTCTCCCTGGCGCCGCCACGTGAATGCCGCTTCCGGTATCCCACTCGATCGGAGGGGCAGCAACGCAATGAGGAGCATCGTGGAGTCCACGGTCGGCAGCGGAAGGATGAAGGTTGAACTCCACAGGAGCGATTGTCGCAGTCGATCGGAGGCGAGAGAGAGGAGACGATGAATTCACAGCAGTTGTGCAACCTTCACGGTATGGTCGCGCTCGTGACTGGTGCGGGTGGTGGTTCCCGGGGCGGACTCGGGCCGGTCATTGCGCGTACGCTCGCTCGAGCTGGTGCGAGAGTCGCCGTCAACGATCGTACCGCGGAGTGGACACAGGCAACCGTCGAGGAACTCCGGCAACTTGGCCTCGACGTCGAAGGTTTTCCAGCTGACGTGGCTGATCCTGAGCAGGCCGATCGCTTGGTGCAGAGCGTGATCGCACGCTTCGGACAATTGGACATCCTCGTCAACAAGGCCGAAGCGCACGGCAGCGGTCACCGTTCTGATCAGGTGACGGACGACGAATGGGAACACGCGCTCGCAGTCAACGTGCACGCTCCGTTCTACCTGAGCCGCGCCGCGGTCCGGCACATGCGGACACGCCGGTTCGGCCGGATCATCAATGTCTCCAATATTTCGGCGATCCGGACAAGCGTGCTCAACGGGGTTGCCTACGTCGCAACCAAGGAGGCACTGTACGGCTTCACGAGGCATCTCGCAATCGAAGTTGCTCAGCACGGCATCACGGTCAATGCTCTTCTCCCTGGCTTCATTCTCACGCCAAAACTTGCCGGTGAATGGCCGGCAGAGCGAATTGAGAGGCTCGCAGCGACGGTGCCGGCCTTACGCGCCGGCACGCCGGACGAGGTAGCAGCACTTGTTGCCTTCCTCGCCAGCCGTGAGGCCGATTACATCACGGGAGCTGCCATCCCGATCGATGGAGCGGTTTCCGTCGTACCGGGCGGTCGCGCTGCTCCCGAGTCAGCATTCGTATGACAGGAGCTGATCGATGGCACGACTAGCAGGTATGGTCGCGCTGGTCACCGGTGCCGGAGGCGGTGAGATGGGCGGTGGCGGCGCAGGCATCGCCCGTGCTCTTGCCGCAGAAGGTGCTGTGGTTGCAGTGAACGATTTGCACAAGGAGTACGCTCAGGCAACTGTCGAGCAGATCATCAGCAGTGGCGGAGAAGCATTCAGCGTCCCTGGGGACGTGTCTGACCCTCGACAGGCGACCACGATGGTGCAGACGGTCATCGAGCGCTGTGGTCGCCTCGACATCCTGGTGAACAACGCGGCCCGATTGGGTCGGACTCCAGCCGTCGAGCGGATGTCGGACGACGAATGGCTCAGCTACCTTGCAGTGAACCTGTCCGGCCCGTTCTATATGAGTCGTGCTGCGTTGCCGCAGATGATGCGACAGGAATATGGTCGCATCATCAACATTGGCTCGCTGGCAGCGCTTCGCTCAAGTTTGAACGGTGGTGCTGGATACACGACATCGAAGCGCGGGCTCCTCGGCTTGACACGCCAGATGGCTGCGGAGTTCTACTCGTACAACATCACGGTGAATGCGCTTTTGCCTGCAGGCATTCTGGGCGGCCGCATGCGGGCCGAGATGGGGCCACAGGCGGATGCACTCGTCCGCGCTCGACGCTGGGCACTTCCGGACGAACTTGGGAAAATCTGCGCCTATCTCGCAAGCCCAGAGGCCCACTTGATCACTGCAGCGGTGATCGTTGTGCCCGGGGTGAACGCGACCGGTCTTGGCGATTTTGCCCAGTACCGCGCTATGGCGAAGCAGATCGGCAAAGACATTGGCGAATGAAGAGGAGAACGTGGGGCATTCGCCACTCACGAATGCCCCGCGTTCACGACCTGATGACGCCGGCTGCGCACTGCGAGGCTGACCAATCAGCCGCGCACCACCTCTGGTACTGTTAGGGTCTGATCGCTCTCTCGGTGGAGATCGCCAGCCACGAGGAGCTCGAGTGCGGACCCTTCTGGCTCCATTGACGCAGTGTGCCGTCGCATGGTACACTTCGCCGCGGGTAATGGGCCGGTGTAGCTCAACGGTAGAGCAGGGGACTCATAAGCCCTTGGTTGGTGGTTCGAATCCGCCCACCGGCACTCGGCGAGCGGCGCGCCTTGCGCCGCTCGCCGCATTTCGCCACTCTTTCGGTGGGCACCATGCCCCCGCACTTCGTCCCGAAAGGGGATGACCTTGCCGCGGCAACCCGCCGCACTCAGCGTTCTTCTGCGAGCTGTCCGCACTGCGCTCGAACGTGCCGGCCTTTCTCCGACGGAGCGGATCATCGTCGGGTTCTCCGGTGGGCCAGACTCCCTTGCTCTCCTTTGGAGCCTTCACCATTTGGCGCAGCAGGGCCACGGACCAGAGCCGATACCAGTCCATGTGGATCACCGCCTGCAGCCAGGGTCCGGTGCAATGGCCCAACGCGCTGCTCTCCTTGGACAAACACTTGGGCTGACGGTCATCGTGCGCCAAGTGGAGGTCTCCGCCTGGCCGGAGTTCCGTGAAGGAGGAGTCGAGGCTGGAGCTCGGGCAGCGCGTTATGCCGCGCTCGCTGCCGTCGCGCGGGAGCAGGGAACTCCCTGGATTGCAGTCGGGCACACGCGTGACGACCAAGCGGAAACACTTCTCCTCCGCCTCCTGCGCGGTGCTGGACTGGACGGGCTGGCGGCAATACGACCCATAACCGAACTCCAGATACCACTGGATCCCGCACATCGCGACTTCACGACCGTGCATCTCCTCCGCCCTCTGCTTGAGCTGCGGCGTTCCGTTGTCCAAGCAGCGCTCGCCTTGCTGGGATTGGAGCCAATTCAGGACCCGACGAACCAGCTACTCGCCTACGAGCGCAATGCGATTCGCCAGCGAGTCATCCCCGTCCTTGAGCAACTGCGGCCGAACGTGATCGACACGCTCGCGCAGGTTGCCGAGCAGCTGCAGGACGAGGTGAGCTTCTTATGGGCCAACGCACTGGAGGCATACCGCCGCGTCGCACGCGAGGACCAGGCGTTTGTTGTGATTGACAGAGGACGCTATCGCACGCTGCATCCCGCACTGCAACGCCGTATTCTCCAACTTGCCGTTCGCGCGGGTCAGGATCCGACCTGGTCCTTGCCGCGCGAACGGCTACAGGCCCTCTGGAACGCACTCCTGCAGGGCCGGCCGGGTGTACGGATCGAGCTTGGCCGGGGCTTGGGCGCACTGATCAGTTACACTGAGGCTGTCCTCGGTCCCGCGGATCGGATCGAGGACTACCTGCGACAGCGCTCCGGGCAACCACTGCTGCGACCGGGGACGGTCATCGCAATCCAGGGCGCAACGACGGTGCAACTGGAGAACGGGTGGATCCTTTCCATTCGCCAGGCCCCAGCTTCCGGGTGGTTTCTCCGGACCCGGAGACCAGGCGATCGCCTGATTCGACGGCAGGCTGTGTCACCAGTTCGTTTGCAGGATTGGCTCGTGAATCAGAAAGTCCCGCGCTTTCTACGCGACTGGTTGCCACTCCTCGCAAACGATGGGGACATTTACTGGATCGTCGGGTCGAACGGCTGGCACTACGAATCCCCCGATGGGACGCTCGTTGTCGACTTGAAACGGAGCGAGGAGGCAAGACAGGTGAGCGAGACAGCACAGGCTCCTGCGGGAGAACTTGAGCGGGTGCTCATCGACGAGGCGACTCTGCAGCGTCGGGTGGCTGAACTTGGTGAGGAAATTGCTCGGGAATATCGTGGAAAGCGTCCCGTGCTCATCGGAGTCTTGACAGGTGCTTTCGTGTTCATGGCGGACTTAGTACGCCACATGCCGATCGAGTTGGACATCGACTTCATGGCCGTATCAAGTTATGGGCAAGCAACGGTTACTTCTGGCGTTGTGCGTATCATTAAGGATCTCGACCGTCCTATCGAAGGACGGGATGTGCTGCTTGTCGAGGACATCATTGATAGCGGCCTGACGCTCCAGTACCTCCTCGATGTTCTCCAGCGACGGAACCCCCGTAGCCTACGGGTGGCGGTTCTGCTCCGCAAGCAGAAGCCTGGGGCAACACAGGTGCCGGTTGACTGGGTCGGCTTTGATATTCCGGACGAATTTGTTGTCGGCTACGGGCTGGATGCTGCTGGACGATTCCGGAACCTGCCTTTCATCGCCGTTTACCGAACCAGCCAATAACGGGGGATTCAGCAGGCGTCGCGTAGCAAACCGTGCTCACCTCTTTCTTTGTTTTCCTCGTTTACCGGTGAACTCGACCCTCGCCTTCTGTCCTAGCGCCCGCTTTGGGTTGCGTCGGTGTAGCCAAGAAGTATTAGTCATCGTCGCGGAATCTCCTTCCTCATGCAGTACGGCTCGATGCCGACATTACTCTTCGAGGTCTGTATACCAGTGCAGCCCCTCACTGGTGCTGCGGAGGGCAGAAGCTCTGAGACGCGTTGGTTGAAGGAACCTTTCTGTGGCACTTCTGAAATCCAGGTCGATAGTGCGCTCTCGCCCGTTCGTCTGAGTGACGCCTCGCGAGCGGACGGCGAGGAGAGAAGCGTCCGGCGGTCGGCCAGTGCTTGCTATAATCGAGACCGCCCGCGATAGTACTTGGCAGAGCGGGCCGAGGACAGTGGAGGCTACCCCGATGGCAGATAATAAGTGGCTCCGCAACGGCTTCGTCTGGATGATCCTGATTATCGCTGCAATCGCGGTTTGGGTCACATTCGTCCAGGGAGGCCGCAGCGGCTCGTCGATCACGACACAGGAACTGGCTGCTGATATTAAGGCTGGCAAGGTCGAGCAGCTGACCATGAGTAGCGGCTCGGACGAAGTGCAGGTCCACTACATCGGCTCCAACGAGGTGCGCACGCTGCGGCTGCCGCCCAATGTTGATATCTTCGAACTTCTCCAGACCTATGGTATTGATCCGAAGAGTGTGCCGATTCGCGTCAATCCTGCCAGCCAGTGGGGGAACTGGCTTGGCACACTCACGTTCCTCTTACCGACCCTCTTCCTCATTGGCGTGATCATTTTCATGATGCGACAAGCCCAGGGCACGAACAATCAAGCACTTTCCTTTGGCAAGAGTCGTGCGCGTGTCTTCACCAGCAATCGGCCAACCGTAACCTTTGACGACGTTGCTGGTGTGGATGAGGCGAAAGAGGAACTCCAGGAAATCGTCGAATTCCTCAAGTACCCGGAAAAGTTCGCCGCGCTGGGAGCTCGCATCCCACGAGGTGTGCTGCTTGTGGGACCGCCTGGGACAGGGAAGACACTGCTCTCCCGTGCGGTTGCCGGTGAGGCTGGTGTGCCGTTCTTCAGCATTAGCGGCTCCGAGTTCGTGGAGATGTTCGTCGGCGTCGGTGCCAGCCGTGTCCGTGACCTCTTCGACCAAGCCAAGCGCAATGCGCCCTGTATCGTGTTCATCGACGAAATTGACGCGGTTGGTCGGCAGCGCGGTGCAGGGCTCGGCGGCAGCCACGACGAGCGCGAGCAGACGCTCAATCAGATCTTGGTAGAAATGGACGGCTTCGACTCCAGCACCAATGTGATCGTCCTTGCTGCGACGAACCGTCCTGACGTGCTGGATCCGGCCTTGCTTCGCCCCGGCCGCTTCGACCGGCAAGTCGTCCTTGACCGTCCGGATCTCCATGGGCGACTGGCGATTCTCAAGGTACACACCCGCGGGAAGCCGCTCGAGAGTGACGTTGACTTGGAAGATCTGGCACGACAGACACCAGGATTTTCTGGAGCTGATCTCGAGAACCTTGTTAACGAGGCTGCCATCCTTGCCGCGCGCCGCAACAAGAAGACGATCGGGCGACGCGAGCTCTACGAGGCGATCGACCGTGTCGTTGCGGGGCCAGAACGCAAGAGTCGGCGTATCAGCGAACGCGAGAAGCTGATGACCGCGTATCACGAGGCTGGACACGCCCTGGTCGCCCGCATGCTGCCACATGCCGACCCGGTGCACAAGGTCTCGATCGTGGCGCGCGGCATGATGGGCGGGTACACACGCGTCTTGCCTGAGGAGGACCGCTTCTTCTGGACAAAGAAGCAGTTTGAAGCCCAGTTGGCGGTCTTTATGGCTGGCCTTGTCGCGGAAGAGCTCGTGTTCCAGGAGATTTCGACTGGCGCAGCGAACGATATCGAGCGAGCGACGACGCTGGCTCGGCGAATGGTTACTGAGTTTGGCATGAGTGAGCGGCTTGGTCCCCTGGCCTTTGGTCGCAAGGAGGAGTTAATCTTCCTCGGACGGGAGATTGCCGAGCAACGCAATTACAGTGATCAGGTCGCCTACGAGATCGATCAGGAAGTCCGACGCTTGATTGATCAGGCCTACCAAACGGCCAAAAACATCCTCATGCAGCACATGGACAAGCTGGAGAAGATCGCCACGCTGCTTGTCGAGAAGGAAACAATCGAAGGCCACGAGATCGAGGCGCTCTTCGACGAGCCGCGTCCGCGTCCGGAGCTCGTTGGCCCTCCGGTCACGAAGCCCGCAGCACTCATGCGGACGCCGGAGCCGACACAAACCGACGTCGCACCCGAGAGCCGGCCAACACCCGCACCACAGATTCGACCGCAGCCGGCATCCT
>DAOTWO010000042.1:0-6862 GCA_034435855.1 Thermomicrobium sp.
ATCACGAGGCATTCGACTGGCTGTGGTGGAACAGCTTAGAGGAATTCGACGAGTACATGAGTGATCCACGCGTCGATGTCTATCTTGGCCGCGAACGTGACGGGACGCCAGTGAGCTACGTCGGTGTCACGCGTCTGCGCGGTTGGGGACATCTGGATCGGCTTGCTGTGTCACCCTTCTACCAAGGGCACGGGTACGGATACGAGTCGTTGGTGTGGGCAGTACGTGTCCTGGCGGCGCGCGGAGCTCATCGGATCGCACTCAGTACCCAGGGGAGCAATCAGCGTAGCCGCCGGCTGTACGAGCGGTTCGGCTTCCGCCGCGTACCGGAGCTGGATTATCAGATCTACGGGCGCTGGCTCGCGGATCCGGGTGGTACGTGAGTCGGGCAGACCGGATGGAGGAGTAGAGAGACAATGGGCAGTACGTTCGGCAGACTTTTCCGGGTGACGACCTGGGGTGAATCGCACGGTCCAGCCTTGGGTGTTGTAGTCGATGGTTGTCCAGCTGGGCTGGAAGTAAATGAGGAACTCATTCAACGTGACCTTGACCGCCGTCGAGTAGGACAAAGCGAGGTGACATCGCCGCGCCAGGAGCGCGATCGGGTGACGATCCTCTCCGGCGTTTTTGAGGGGAAGACCACTGGGGCCCCAATCTCTCTGATTACCTACAACGCCGATGCTGACTCGAGCAAGTATGAGCCACTGCGCGATGTCTTTCGTCCCGGGCATGCCGATTACACCTACTGGGTCAAGTACGGGCATCGCGATCACCGCGGTGGCGGACGCTCGAGTGCTCGGGAGACATGGGGCCGGGTTGCGGCAGGAGCAATCGCCCGGCAGCTCCTGCGGACGGTGGCAGGGGTTGAAGTCTATGCGTTCGTCCGGGAGCTCGCTGGCATCACGATTGAAACGTTCGACCGTGAAGAGATCGATCGCAACCCGGTACGGTGCCCTGACCCAGTCGCCGCACAGAAGATGGTCGCGGCCATCCTTGAGGCGAAGGAACAGAAGACGAGCGTCGGTGGCATCGTCGAAGTGCGGGCGGTGAACGTACCGCCAGGGCTCGGTGAACCAACGATGGACAAACTCGATGCGCTGATCGGTTATGCGATGCTCAGCATCCCGGCAGTAAAGGGAGTCGAGATTGGGGATGGCTTTGCCGCGGCGCGGCTCTATGGCCACGAGCACAACGATCCCTTCGTGATGGAAGACGGGCGGGTGCGGACGCTGACGAATCATGCTGGCGGGATGTTGGGCGGTATTTCCACCGGTGAAGAGATTGTCGTGCGGCTCGCGGTCAAGCCGACATCGTCGATCGCACGCCCGCAGCGGACAGTGGACATCTCTGGCAACGAGCGGACCATCGTCGTCGAAGGGCGACACGATCCCTCAATCTGCCCGCGTGTCGTTCCGGTCGCAGAGGCGATGCTGCTGCTCGTCCTTGCCGACTGCTATCTGATGAATCGCGCGGCACGCGTCTAGTGAGCGTCTAAGGCTGCCCGGAGTCGCTCGAAGAAGTCAGGGAAGGTCTTGGCTACACAACCGGGATCATCGAGCACAATCCCGGGCACCGCGCAGCCAAGCACGGCGAAGCTCATCGCCATGCGGTGGTCGTGGTACGTGCGGACGACAGCCGGACGAACGGGCCGCGGGATGATCCGCAAGCCATCCGGATACTCGTCAACCTCTTGACCGAGCTGACGGAGTTCGTTCGCAACTGCAGCGATGCGATCCGTCTCCTTGTAGCGGATGTGCCGCACGTTCTGGATCACCACCGGCCCATCGGCAAGCGGGGCAAGGGCCGCCAGGGTTGGGACCGTATCGGAGATAGCGTTCATGTCCGCCTCAATGCCACGGAGCGGGCGTTGCCCGATGACAGTGATCGCGTCCGGTTCACGGATCACCTGGCAACCCATCCGTTCGAGCAGGTCGACAAAGTGCACATCGCCTTGGAGCGAGCGACTACCAAGATGCGGCACCCTGACGCGGCCGGCCGTCGCTGCCGCGAGGGCAAAGAAGTATGAGGCTCCCGAGGCATCGGGCTCGATGGGATACGTACGAGCACGATAGCGCTGATTTCCAGGGACGACGAAGACGCGGTCGCTCTCGCGCCAGGCGCGCACGCCAAAGTCGGCTATCGCGGCGAGCGTCATTTCAACGTAGGGGATCGAGACGAGCTCGCTCTCCAGTTCAATCCGTAACCCATCCCGGGTGTATGGTCCGACCATCAGGAGCGCGCTGAGGTACTGGCTTGAAACATCCCCGCGCATCCGGACGGTGCCGCCCGCAATCCCGCGTGCTCGCACCCGCACCGGCGGACATCCGGTGCCAGCCAGCGAGACGGCGTCCACACCCAACTGCCGCAGTGCATCGAGGAGGGGCTCGATTGGCCGCTCTCGCATGCGCGGTACCCCGTCCACGACGTAGTCGCCATGTCCGAGTGCGACCACTGCGGTGAGGAACCGCGCCGTTGTTCCGGAATTGCCAACGAAGAGTTCCGCCCCTTTAGCGGGAATCGCTCCTCCCTGTCCGTCCACGATCATCCGCTCGGAGGTCTCATCGACCTCGACCGAAATGCCGAGCCGGCGAAGCGACTCGACCATAACCAGGCTATCCTCACTGAGGAGCGCCCCTTCGAGGACACTCGTGCCGTCCGCGAGTGCGGCGAGGACGAGGGCTCGGTTGGTCAGGCTCTTTGAGCCGGGAAGCTGAACGACCGCATCGACCGGACGTTCGGCTGGCCGAATCTCGAGGCGGTCTGGATACGAACGCCTGATCACCACCGGCTGCCCTCAGCGGTACTTGATGTCCCATGAATACGGGATTTCTGGCGTGTCATACGGCAGGCGATACTCGTCCGGATTCTCCGGATCGTACGGCTCGGTGGGGAAGTTGAGCAGGTAGCAGGGTTCAGTCCCGATGTTCTTAAAGCCATGAGCCACTCCCGGTGGAATCTTGAGGACGATCCGGTTGTCGTCACCAAGATAAAACTCGTTGAGTTCGCGGTAGGTTGGCGAGTCCTCCCGGAGGTCAAAGAGCGGTACCTTGATCATCCCTTTGATGCAGACAAAATAGTCGGTCTGCTTCTTGTGCCAGTGCCAGGCGCGGATGACCCCAGGCCAGGAGACCGAGACATAGCATTGCCCAAACTTCTCAAAGAACGGATCATCGCAACGAATGAGTTCGGTGAGCGAGCCGCGCTCGTCGACATGCGTAACCAGCCGTTTAATCTCCACACCGTGGATCACCGTTTTCGCCTCCGTCGGACCTTCATGTCTCGACGCGGAGCGAGTATACCGAGCGAGGCCGCCGCTCGGCGACGACGAGCATCTGTGGACTCTCGTCGGAAAGAGGCTCGAGCTCGTACGACCCGTAAATCGCCTCGATGGCAAAACCAGCGAGTTCGAGTAAGAGTTCCAGTTCGAAGCGATGAACGTAGCGGAGGATGTAGCGTGCCACCTGGCGCGTCACCTGCCCGGTCGTCTTGTCTGTGCGGTCGTAGAACAAGGTGGTGACGATCATTTGCTCGGCCGGGTGAACGGTGCGGCTCGTGAAGCGGTCGAGTCGGCTACCATCGGGTAAGTCCCAGGATGCATCCCAGGCGAGAGGCTGCTCGAGGGCGCGAAGTTGGTGGGGCGTGGGATGAAGAACGTCAAGTAAGAGCAGTCCACCGGTCTGTAGGACGCGGTGGAGCTCCGCAAGAGCGCGCTGCTGCGCGGCACGATCTGGGAGGTGCAGGAACCCGTTCAGCGCCACGATTGCCAAGCGATAGGTGTGGTCAGAAAGCTGGTGCAAATCCTCGGCGTCAGTCTGGAAGAGGCGAACACTCTGCAGCCCAGCTGCTTTGAGCCGCTCCGCCGCACGGGCCAGCATCGCCGGTGACCGGTCAACGCCGTCTACCTGGTAACCGGCTTGGGCAAGCGGAAGGAGCAACCGGCCTGTCCCGCAGCCAACCTCGAGGATCGGTTCGCCGGTCCGTTGGGCAAAGGCCAGATAGACCTCGACATCTGCTGTGAAGTCGGCGAATTCGAGGTCGTAATACTCGGCGATCATCTCGTACGGGTCGGTCGTCCCCTGCATCCCGCCCTAGTGTACCCGGATGCGGTGAAGGCGCAACCGGACTGCGGTCGTCAACCCAAGCGCGTTGGCCGTGACTCAGAGGCTCGCCTGTGTGGAGCGATGGAGATGCTCCCGCAGTGATTGGGGTTGTCAGGGTGGAGAGGAGCCTAATTCGCGATAGTGTCCCGGTGAACGCGTGCCTCTCGGCAAGACGGCACGAGCAACTCAGTGGATCTCTAGTCAGGCGCCAAGTGTGCGCGTTCCTCGTCATTCCACCGCTTTCCGGTATCGATCCCGAGCGATTGAGGAGGCGGACGGATCTAAGCTTCTCCTGCGGTAGAGCTGCGCCGCGTGGAGTTACAGGCTGGCAGTCGAGTCTGCATCGTCCAGTGGACAAGATTGACAGGCCATCCGTCCGCCAGAGTTCGTCTTTTCGCAGTGTGGTGTCTGTCAACACGCTCCTCGGGGAGGTATGATGGGGGCATGAGCAAGGAGACGAAGAGCCGCGAAGCGGAAAAGGTTATCGCAGTCAACCGGAAGGCATACCACGACTACTTCATCGAGGAGGAGCTGGAAGCAGGCATCCAGCTCACGGGGTCGGAGATTAAGTCGATTCGGGCGGGGCGAGTGAATCTTCGGGATGCCTACGCCCGTATCGAACATGGTGAGCTTTGGCTCATCGGGATGCACATCAGTCCCTATCCCGGGGCGAGTGGAAAGCACCAGCACGATCCCACACGGCCACGCAAGCTGCTTGTCCACAAGCACGAACTCGATTACCTGCGGGGCAAGCTGGAGAAGCGGGGGTATACCCTGGTGCCGCTGCGACTCGCCATCCGACGAGGTCTGGCGAAGGTCGACCTCGGACTGGCTCGTGGCAAGAAGCAGTATGACAAGCGAGAGGCGATCGCTGAGCGTGAGGCGCGGCGTGAAATTGAGCGAGCGCTCCGTCCGCGGTGATGCGCCTTTGATGCACCGGATGAGTGTGGATCCCTCTTCCTTGGTGAATGGCATAGGAACCTCTGCGCCGTCTCCATTCACCAGCCCGGTGAGGCACCGGGGTCGGTACGATTGCGGGTGGGTCACTTTTTCGGTCATGGTCAATCATCGTGCAGTAGTACGTGCGAAGCGTCGGCGGGACGGACGGCAATCCGTTTCCGCAGTACAGGACGCAGTATCGCCGGAGTGGGTTTGGATGAGGGGCGGCTTCGGGATCGGATGGGAAGCAGGAGTGCAACGGTGATGGCGCTCTCATCGCGGAACTCTGAGCGGGCAAGACTATGGTCGGGTCGCGGCCCCGGAAAAACAAGAGGCTTCATGGAGCACCTGCCTCCACTACTGCAACGGCGTTGCACCTACGCCTCGTGGAGACACAACATTGTCGGCGAGACGGTTGCCCTGGTCGAGGATCTTCCCCGCTCGGATCGGACGGAGCAAGCGATGACTACCCGTAGCCGTTGACAAGCCTGTGAGCACAGGGGAGCACTTGTGCGTTGGGTGTCTGGCTGGCTATAATGGTTGATGTGCTCGCAGCCACGGCTCGTGGGGATGACCGGATTCGACAGGGCCGTAGGTGCGAGGATTGCAGGCCGAGGTCGCCCACGAACTCGTAAAAAGGGGCAGCAAAGTAACTGGCGAGCGCGAACTCGCTCTGGCTGCGTAATTAACGCAGCCACGTCTGCCCGAACCCCTCCCCGGCGGGTTCGGAGCGGGCGTCGCAAGGCCGGGGTGCCCCTCGCCCAAGCGCCGGTGCGGGCGAGGTCAAGTCTGATCCGGCTCGGCTGACCGGGATCCTGTCGGTGGGAGCCCGGCAGCGACATGAGAACACCGGCTAAGCCTGTAGCAGATCCTCGGCTGAACGCTCTGGACGGGGGTTCGAATCCCCCCATCTCCACCATGCTGTACCCCAGCCGAAGGGCTGGGGTTCTTTGTTCTCAGTTGTCGTCTGACGGCGTATTGCGGTGTCGATCTCCTCTTCGCTCTTGCACAGTCCTTGCGCACCAGAGTTTGTGCTGGCGCGCCCGCGCCGATTTCATTGGGAAAGAAGCGGTCTCGTGCCGCACGAAGTCCGCGTTATCCCGCGAGAGCTGCCTACCGGAGAGCGAGGCGCTCTCTCTGCCGTTGTGATCGCGGCGAGAGGAAGGTGGAACGAGTTCTGTCTTGTGAGCAGCTCACGCACTCCTCCGTCCAGTTATCCCTGCGAACTACGCATGTGTGCGCGGGCGCGACAACGTATCCCGGTCGTTCGTGCCGGAAACGTGTGCGCAGACCGTAAGGCGCGGCCGACCAGACTTTGGCTGCTTGAGGAGAAAGCGGCACGGGCCGTTGGTAGGCCCTTGCTCAGCTGTGACCGACCCGTGCCAAGAGGAGCTCGTACCGATCGCCGCTCCGCCGGACAGTGAAGAGGCAGCCAGCATAGCGGATCATCGCTCCATCTTCGAGATCAGCCGGAAGCGGGACGATCCGCGAGCCGATCGGTATCCGGACCGGCGGAAACTCGGCGAGTTGGTTCGGATCGTCCTCCCGATAAGGAGAGTGTTCACCGCAACGTGGGCAATATCCCATTGGTCGACTCCTCCGGGTGTTAGCCGCGTGTTCGCGCTTGTCTTCCGCCGATGTAGGCGGCAACGCCGCCCAAGAGGCCAGCGTACACCGCTGCAAAAAGACCGAAGAACCAGAGCGTTGCCAATCCAAGCGTAAGGTGTGCAACATCCGGCAGGAGGATACCAACGCCGATCCCAGCGAGAAGTGCCTCGAACACGCCAAGCAGCAAGGCTTCGTCGCCTCGGAGGCGGCCGACG
>DAOTWO010000043.1:0-3347 GCA_034435855.1 Thermomicrobium sp.
CACTATCCTCTTCGTCGGCAGCGTTAGATGTGTATAAGAGACAGGACCTGGAGTTACCCGGAGGCGCGCACGCCTCCCATGTGGTACTTGACATCACCGGTGTAACCAAGGGTGCCGCCCTCCGTCAGCGACGCTGGCTCCCGGTGGTCCAATCCCATGAATTCAGCGAGGATTTGCTCGTACGGCTTCCCTAATACGTGGGCGAGGACGTTCAGGCGACCACGGTGGGCCATCCCCATCGCGACCTTCGGGATGCCCGTTTCAGCGACTTGCCGCAAGATCTCATCGAGGATCGGCACCAGCATATCGGTGCCCTCGATCGAAAAGCGCTTTTGACCAACGAACGTGCGGTGGAGATAGCGCTCAAACACTTCGACAGCGGTCAGCCGTTCGAGAAAGGCGCGCTTGGCTGCGGGATCCAAGCGAGCGCGGAACCGTTCCGATTCGATCGCTTCCTCGAGCCACTCACGCTCGGTCCGATCCTGAAGGTGACCGTAGTCGTAGCCGATGGTTCCGCAGTAGATCTGCCGTAGCCGTTCGATCGCCTCTGCTGCATTGCGCGCCCCACGAGCAGCTGGTCCACCGACCAGCGTTGCCGGAAGTTGCGCAAGATCT
Source organism: Thermomicrobium sp. (assembly GCA_034435855.1). GTDB lineage: Bacteria > Chloroflexota > Chloroflexia > Thermomicrobiales > Thermomicrobiaceae > Thermomicrobium. The sequence continues at coordinate 616 of DAOTWO010000043.1, forward strand.
TCTGGAGTTAGCCCGTGATAGGCAGGTTCAAGCGCCGGATCTCCAGGCGGTGGACTGCCCAATGGATCGAGCCGAGCCGCACGGTGCCCGCGGTGACGAATGCGCTGTGCGAGCTGGACGACCGCAGCGACCTTTGAAAAATCAAACGCCGGCCCTGCGACTGCAGCGGCCGGCGCCGGAGCTCCAAGCTGCTCAAGGCGAGGTCCCCACTGCTCAAAGAATGCGCGCCAGCTTGGCTCGACCGACGCCGGATCTCGTCGATAGTCTTCATAAAGTTCAAGGATGTAGCCAAGATTCAGTCCCGTCAGTCGCTCGAGTGCCTCCTGAACGTCCACCATGGCACCCACCCACCTCGCGTGCTGTCGCTCCGGCATCGTTCCCTCGGTGGAAGGGTCGCCCGATTGGGGGAACCCTTCCCCACCGAAGCTGCGGATGCCGCATACCAATGATACCCTTAGAACTCGCGCGATGGTGTAGCATTGTTCAATTTTCTTGCACGATCCGTAAGAAAGACTTTTGGCCGGGTCAGCCCGTGTCACTGGCATCGAGAGAGGAGCCCGCTGCAATGGCTTGCACTCGTTCGGGCGTATAGAGGACTGCCGGGTGAACTGCATGCACCATCGCGGCGACACGGAGCTCGGCAAGCTTCGGATCCACTCGGGTGCGCGCCTCGAACTGCTCCCACACGTCCTCTGGCACCCGACTCCGCAATTGGAACGTTGTGAAGTCATACATCGGACGAAGATCCTGATCACGCTTTCGCGCATAACGAGCGAGTGCCTGGTCGAGCGCTGGATCTTCCGGATCGCTCCGCGCGAGTTCCTGAGCGAGGAGCCAAGCGCTTCGCGCTGCGTCACCCATCCCCTGGACCGTGTGCGGGTCTTTGTGACACCCTGCGTCGCCAACCAATGCCCAACCGGGGCCGCTCGCTTGCCGGAGAAAGTTCGGAAGTTGCCCGGTTCCACGAATTGGTGCAACCTGTCGTGCGCTCGTCACTCTCTCCCAGGCGTCAGGGATACGACGGAGTCCGTTGAAGAAGTGGCGGCGGACGTCGGTGCGAAATGCAGCGAAGGCACGGTGCTCGACGCCATACCCGACCAGCGTCAGTCCGCCATCACATGGGAAGAGGAAGGCCGCAGCATACTCAGCACCCAACTCGGGATAGTCACCGCGGAACGCCAGTGCTGCTGGTTCCGGGTCGATCGGCACCCCGACAAAGTATGTGTAATACCATGCAAAAAGTGGCGGCACGCGACTTTCTATACCGGCGCCGACAGAGCGCGCGATGATGGAGTTGCGTCCGTCGGCGCCGATAACCAGTGGTGCACGTGCCGTCCAGCGCTGGCAACCATCATCGATGACCACGCCGCTGATACGTGCCTGCGAGCGAACCACCGCTTTCACCGTCGCCTGTGTCAGCAGGGTCACGCCGGCACGCGAACGGAGTTGTTCAACCAGGAGGGTATCCAGCACCTCGCGGCGGATGCACAGTGCGAAATCGAATCCGTCATGCTGAGGAAAGCGTGCTGCGACGTAAGGGAAACGCAACCAACGAAGACGTGGTGCATCGACAGCCAGGATCGGCTCGACCAAGTCCAGTTCACGCAGCACGCGGAGTGTGTCCGAGAAGAAGAGATGGGTCGACAGCGTTGAGCTGGGGAATCGTGCTCGGTCAACGATGAGGACGTTCCAACCGAGTCGGGCAAGAGCCGCGGCAGTGATAGTACCAGCGATCCGTGCTCCAACGATGATCGCATCGAATCGCCCAAGTTCTTTCATTGGTGGTAATCCAATTCCCAGAGCCCTGCAGTCACTCGGGTGTTCATCCGCCGCAAAAAGGTTCCGCTTGGCGAACGATCGACAGGCTGCGGCATGCTTCCTTTATCAGTATGCAGTAGGATTGCTGACCTCGTTGCGCGGCCGTACACTCAGCGCGGCTACGGAAGCCTGTGCAGGTTGTTCCGTAGGCCCCGGAAAGGATGTCGGAACGGTGGATGTGCCGAGGTCAACTCGGGCGAACGACGGTGTCGCTGGCTGACCTCTGAGGGCGCAGTGGCGGCCCTCCGGGGCGGCCGGGGCAACCTGCCGCGACGAACGGAGGGACGCTGGTGCGCCGGTTTTGCTTTCGGCCTCCACAAGTCATTCTCACGATCAGTCGTTGCAATGGAAAAGGAGTCGGCCTACGCCCTGCCCGGTGGCAGCCGGCGTCGACTTCTGCCACGCTGAACCTGCCACCGGACGAACTATTTCGTGGTCGAGGGGAAGAGGCATGAGCGCAGAGATTGAGTTCCGGACGCTTTTGACTGATGCGCTCCAGAAGCGAGATCGAGAGTTGCTCGAGGATCTCCTCTGGCAGCTTGCCGAGCAACGTCGACTCTACGCTGTGCTGCGGGAGTTGGAGCCTGGGGAGCTGGCGCGTTTAGCCGAGGTATTAGGGGACGAGACGTTTGGGGAGTTTTTGGCGGAGCTGGAGCCGAGTGATGCGGCGGAAATCCTAGAGCGGCTGAGTTCAGCGGAGGCAGCGGACGTCCTGGAAGCGATGGCGCCGGACGATGCGGCGGACGTGCTCTCGCGGTTGGATCCGGCGGAGGCGCGGCAGATTCTGGTGGAGATGGAGCCGGTAGAGGCGAAGGAGCTGGAGGAGCTGCTGAGTTATCCGCCGGAGACAGCGGGCGGGCGGATGACGCCGGCGTTTGTGGCGCTGCTGCCGGACGTGCGCGTTGATCAGGCAA
>DAOTWO010000044.1:0-5844 GCA_034435855.1 Thermomicrobium sp.
TGTTGGGACTGCCGTACATGATGTAGTTGGCGTTCCGACCAGCGATATCTGGGCGATTAAGGAAATCGATGAAGGCCATCGCCGTGTACTTGTGTGGTGCTGTCTTGGGCACACAGAGATTGTCTTGCCAAACGGTACACCCCTCGATCGGAATGACATAGCGTAGAGATGGCTTTTCTTGCTCACCCATGAGCGCATCGCCTGTCCAAATATGCGCAATCAATGCTTCGCCGGCAACCAACAGGTCATCGTTGTTCTGGCTTGAATAGGCGAGGAGATACGGTTTCTGCGCGAGCAGCAGCTCTTTGGCCTTCGCAAGTGCCTCGTCACTTGTCTCATTGATCTCGTACCCGAGGTACATCAGGGCTGCGCCGATGACTTCACGCTGATCGTCGAGCATCACAACCTTCTTGCGTACCTCAGGACGCGGTTCGAAGACCTCCTTCCAACTTGTGAGATCTTCACCAAGGACACTTGTGTCATAGCTATATCCGGACGTGCCCCACATATATGGGACGCTATAGGTGTTTTCTGGATCGTAGTACGGTTTGAGATTCTCCGGTTCGATATTCGCGATTGTCTTAATGACAGAGTAGTCGAGCGGCTCGAGCATTCCCAGGTTGATCATGATGCTGACCATGTAGTCGGAGGGGACGATCACGTCGTACCCTGTCGCGCCGCCTTGGAGTTTTGCCAGGAGATCCTCGTTGGAAGCGTATGTGTCCATCGTTACCTTAACGCCATAGGTCTCCTGGAACTCGTTGAGAATGTCCGGGTCGATGTACTCCGACCAGTTATAGAAGTTCAGCTCTTTGTCAAGTTTCGTCCGATCGATGTACTCAGGGATCGCTCCAGCTGAGGGCGTTCCTGGCTCGCCGGAAGTTGTTGGAGACGCCGGTGTTGCGCCGCTCGGTGCGGTGGGCGTTTCGGCAGAGCGCGCACAGGCTACCAGCGTTCCGATGGTTGGGACGCTCAAACTGAGGAGGCCGAGGCGACGCAGGAGCTCGCGCCGCGAAAGCCGTCCCTGGCGATAGTCGCGGAGCCAACGCTGCGCAAGATGCTCAGGTCTCATAACCGTATCCTCCTCACGTTATGCCGTCCGACGCCGTTGCAAGAGCAAAGAACCGAGCACGAGCAGAATAGAGGCCAGCAGCATGACCGTGGACAGTGCGTTGACGTCCGGGGTAATACCGCGACGCACCCGCCCATAGATTTCGAGCGGTAGGGTGGTCGAACCAACGCCAGCCGTAAAGAAGGTGATCACAAAGTCGTCGATCGATAACGTAAAGGCGAGCAGCGCGCCAGCGATAATGCCCGGCATGAGGAGCGGGAGCGTGATGTATCGGAACGTTTGCCAGTCGGTGGCGCCCAGATCCTGCGCGGCTTGCTCAAGCGTACGATCGAAGTCGGCGAGACGTGCCCGGACGACAACTGCGACAAACGGGAACGAAAAGGCGATGTGGGCAATCGTGATAGTACCGAGGCCAAATTTGAGCTGGAGGCCGAAGAGTTGATCCAACCACGTGAAGGCCAGATTGAAAAAGACAAGGAGAGCAATGGCCATAACGATTTCGGGCACGATGATGGGCAGATACATTGCCCCTTCGTACAGGCGCTTGACTCGGAAGCGCGTGCGTTCTAAGGCCATGGCTGCGAGCGTGCCAATGACTGTTGATACGAGGGTCGAGACGAGCGCAATGATCAAGGAGTTCTGCGCCGCACTCCGGACGCGTTCGTCATGCAGCATCCGGACGTACCAATCGAGCGTGAATCCCATCCAAACTTGCATCTGACGAGACGCATTGAAGCTGAATATGGACATCACAACAATTGGCGCATAAAGAAAGACAAAGGTGAGTGCAACGTTGAGGTAGAGAGCGAGCCAACCGAACGAGACCCGCCACCGACGTTTGGGGTAAGCAAGCGCGGACGGCATGGTAACATCGACGGTCATACGCGTCGTCCCTCTCCAAGTCGGAAGTAGAGCATTGTCGCAGCAAGGACGATAGTCATGAGCACAAAGGACACAGCTGATCCGAATGGCCAATGGCGGACGGTGAGGAACTGTTGATTAATCAAGTTGGCAATCATGACAACTTTTCCGCCACCGAGCAGGTCAGGCGTGACAAAGGCCCCGACCGACGGGATGAAGACGAGGATCGAGCCGGCAAGGACTCCAGGCAGCGTCAACGGCAGGAGCACGCGCCAAAAGACATGCCACGTGTTTGCACCAAGATCTTGCGCGGCTTCCACGAGCGTGAAGTCGAATTTCTCAATCGAAGCGTAGATGGGGAGAATCATGAACGGAAGGTAGCCATAGACCAAGCCGAGCACGACTGCAAATGGGGTGAAAAGCATCGGGAGCGGGTGCTCGATCACACCTAACCAGAGAAGCGCATTGTTCATCAAGCCATCAGCTCGAAGCAGGAGCATAATGGCGTACGTCCGTACAAGAAAGTTTGTCCAGAATGGAATGAGGACCAAAACGAGCAGAGCGTTCCGCCAGCGTCGCGGGGCACGTGCGATGACATACGCAAAGGGGTATCCGATAAGGAGGCAAATGATGGTTGACAGCAATGCAAGCCAGACTGACACGAGGAAGACTCGGATATAAAGCCAGTCGAACAGGCGCGTGTAGTTCTCCACTGTAAAGGCCCACGCGACCGTTCCGTACGGACCACGGTGCGCAAAGCTATAGGCGAAGACAATGGCGATGGGTAGGAGAAAGAAGAGCAATAACCACAGGCCGCCGGGACCGGCAAGGAGAAGAGCACGGAGTCCCTCACGCTGACGGATCACTTCAACGATGCGTTCACGCCATGTGAGAATCTGCTGATCCGGGCGGACACGTTCGGCGACGACCATCTGGTGTCCTCTTCTACTCCGTCAAGACGCGGGCCGCGTCCGGTGCCCACTCCAGGCTGACCGGCGTACCAACAGGGAGTAACTGACCGCCGTCGAGTCGGTTGCGGTCGTTCTGGCTGCGAACGCGTACCACCGTCTCGTCGGTGATCCGCACGACATAGAAGGTGTCAGTACCAATGTAGATCACCTCTTCGACACGTCCTCGCACCAGTCCATTCGCCTCCGGTGCTTCTGCAGGCACGATGCGGATCTTCTCCGGACGAACTGCGACGGTCACCTCGGTCCCACGTGCAGGGAGCAGGTCACAGCGGACGGAGACGGAGAATCCGCCATCGAGCATGACGCTCACTTCTCCTGATCCCACCTCGGTGACGCGACCACGCAAAAAGTTAGACTCACCAATGAAGTCCGCAACAAAGCGTGAAGACGGACGCTCGTAAATCTCCACCGGGGTTCCGACCTGCAAGACGCGGCCAGCGTTCATCACCGCAATACGGTCGGACATGGTGAGGGCCTCTTCCTGGTCATGCGTGACATAGATGAACGTAATGCCGACTGTCATTTGAAGATGCTTGAGCTCAAGCTGCATTTCCTTCCGCAACTTCAGATCCAGGGCGCCAAGCGGCTCGTCAAGGAGCAACACGCGCGGACGATTGACGAGTGCGCGGGCCAGTGCAACTCGTTGCTGCTGTCCACCCGAAAGTTGCCGGGGATACCGTTCCTCAAAACCTTGCAGTCTTACCAGTTGCAGGGCCTCACGTACCCGACGGGCAATTTCGTCCCGAGGAATACGCTTCATACGCAGACCGAACGCGACGTTGTCATAGACCGTCATATGCGGGAACAGCGCGTAGTTCTGAAAGACCGTATTGACGTTGCGCCGGAACGGTGGGGTACTCCCCATCGGACGGCCTTCGATCCGGATCTCACCGGCTGTTGGATGCTCAAAGCCGGCAATCATGCGGAGTGTTGTGGTCTTCCCGCAGCCAGACGGTCCGAGCAGGGAAAAGAACTCCCCCTGCTGAATCTGCAGAGAGACACGATCAACGGCAACAACACCGTTGTCGAAAACCTTCGTCAACTCGACCAACTCGACATCGATGGGCCGCTGCAACGGTCGCATCCCTCCCATGCCGGTCTCGCTTTGTGTGGCTGAACGGGTCAGCCCGAGAGTCAATTCTATACCGGACGCAGTCATTGTCGACAAGCCGCCTCGGCTTCTGTAGCCGTTCTCTGGGCACGTTTCGGCCAGCACGTCTGCTGGGTAACAATCTCGGCTGCCGGATACCAGTGTTCGCGTACCTGACCGACGAGATACAGCGACCCTGTCACGAGCACCTGGTCTTCCGGTTTTGCGAGGGCGAGCGCGGTTTCAATCGCAGAATCAACATCGGGGATGGTCAAGGCGGTGCAACCATAGGATGCAAAGATTGCTGAGAGCAAGTCTGGATCTGCTGCCTCGCGCAGAATTGCGCGTGGTGCTGTCGTGATCGCGATATCAACCTGCCTGGCAAGTCGTGCAGCCATCGCAGGAGCGTCGTGGCCATCGAGAACTCCGAAGATGACGATACGTCGCCCCGGCTGGGGTAACCGATCCAACGCGGTGAGGAGCGCCTCAAGCTTTTGTGGGTTGTGAGCTCCGTCGAGCACGGCGATCGGTGCGCGCTGCACAATCTCGAATCGGCCTGGGAAACGGGCCATCGCAAGACCGTGTGCGATCGCCTCATCAGACAGGTGCGCAGCGAGTTCGGGCGAGAGCGCTCGAACTGCTGCAACAGCCAGGGCGGCATTGAGCGCCTGAAAGTCACCGTCAAGACCAAGCTCATACGTGCGCTGGCGTAGCCTGTCGACGAGGAAGCTCCTACCTTCCTCCAACACATGGTCAAAGTCGCGTCCTCGCAGGAGAACACGTAACGGAGCGCCGACAGTGGTGGCTTCGGCCTGGAGGACACCGAGAAGTTCCGGCTCCGTGACACCGGTGATGGCGGGACGACCAGGTTTGATGATGCCAGCCTTATGCCACGCGATGTCACGGATGGTTGGACCGAGTGTCCGGAGATGATCCAGTCCGACCGTGGTAATCACCGAGACCTCAGGCTGCACAACGTTGGTCAGGTCGAATCGGCCACCGACGCCGACCTCCACCACAGCGATGTCCACACGCTCGGCACGGAAAGCGTTGAAGACGAGAGCAGTCCAGAACTCACCGTACGTGAGCGGTTGGCCGCCACGAGCGACCCAAGAGCGCACGGCTTCGTCAAGTTCAGCGACCAGATCAGCGAACCGTTCAGCGGCGATCAGCCGGCGTCCAATTTGCAGCTTTTCAGTCTCGACTTGTAGGTAGGGGGAAACATGTAGACCGACCCGATAACCAGCGCTGTCCAGGATACTGGCAATGAACGCTGCGGTCGAGCCCTTGCCGGAGGTTCCCGTCACGTGGATAACCGGATAGGAGCGATGTGGGTCGTTCAGGAAGCTGAGAAATGCGCGCAGTCGCTCAAGTCTTCGCTGCGCCCGCAACCGTACAACCTCCGGCGGTGTCGCTGGTGGCGGACCCGGCGGTGCTTGGATCAAGGCGCGCAAATAGGAGACAGCCCAAAGATAACGGGCATCCAAAAAGGTAAGGTCATGCATGTGGTGATGACTCCTCTATGCTGCAAACACTAACGCCCCAGTGGCGCCGCGATTCTACCAGGTGGTGAGGCCGACGATGTCGCTCCTCGATGTGCCTTCCCTGCCACCCTGGCGATTATTCGCCGGCAGTGCCGTATTAACGAGTATGCTCTTCGGGTTTCCGGTCGGAACATGGCTCTTTGTTGCGCCGCTGCTCGACGTTTCGCCGGAGCGTCAGCTCGAACTCGTTCGCCTGCACGGCTTTGCCATCGCACTGACCATTGGTGTCGCCTATTGGTTTCTCCCTCGCCTGTGGGGTATGCCGCACACGACCATGATGCATCCACTCCGGAGCTGGGTGCTCCT
>DAOTWO010000045.1:0-5367 GCA_034435855.1 Thermomicrobium sp.
GAACATGCCGAAACGGTTCCCGCATGCTTTGAGAGACGCTCTCAGGGTATGCCGCCAGAAGGTGCTGATAGAACTCGCGCCAAAGGAGCTCGTTGAGCCACGCGCGTGCACCCGAAGCCGCTTCCGCCTCGTTCAGCAATCCGGCTGCTCGGGACCATGCCTCGCGCACGCTCAGGAGCCCGAATCGGAAGTAGGGTGAGAGCTGTGAGCTTCCGCTTCCGTCGAGACGGTCGCGGTCACTTGCGTAGCGGGCGATATCACGCTGCAGGAACGTATGGAGTCGTCTGCGTGCTGCTGCTTCACCTGCTGGGAAACGGTCTGGCACAGCGGTGAGACCGTGCGGGAGTGGGTCGCTCACCACGTTGGGAATTGGTGGTAAGTGTTCCGGTGCCGGGATGAGATCAGCTGCCGATGGTGGAGGGAGGCGCCACCAGGCGCGAGCGAACTGCGAAAACACCGTATAGGGGCGTCCTTCCGGTGTCAGCACAGTTCCCGGCGGATGGATGGTCAGGCCAGAAACCAATCGAAGCGGTACTGTTGCGGCGAGTGCCGTATCGCGTCGTCGGGCGTACGGAGTTACGTCGGCCTCAGCAACGACGACGCGGGCACCAACCTCGCGAACCACGGCCGGAATGACGATTCGTGGATCACCGATGCGAACAACGAGGCGGCTGCCGCGCTGTTGGAGGTCACTGTCAAGGCTACGGAGCGAGGCCAGTAAGAAGGCGATGCGCCGATCGCTCTTGAGTGGTGCCTGGATCAGCGACGGGTCGATCACGAAAAGCGGGATAACCGGCGCACCTTCGGAGAGTGCGACACGGAGGGCATGGTTGTCGTGGAGACGTAGGTCTCGACGAATCCACCAGATGGCTGCTGTCATGGTTGCGTTTTCCGTTCGTGTGTCGCAAGTCAATGCCGAGCAAGAAAGCTGCACAGCTCACTCGCCAGAAGCCGTAAAATCAGTAATGAATACTGACGACTGAGCCGATATTGAGGAAATTCCAGAACCACTCGGCGTCACTATTCTGGAGACCAACGCAACCGTTCGATGTAAAGCCACCAAACTGTGAGGGCGGAGTCCAGTAGTTTCCGTGGAGAGCATAGCCCCCCGACTTAAAGTATTGGGTGAACTGCACGTTCGTGAGGTAGTAGTAGCCTGGCGATCCCGGTGGAATGCCCACGGTGGCAGCGTCCATCGTCTCGTTGCGGACCCGGTAGAAAATCTGGAAGACCCCAACAGGTGTTTTGCCATCACGTCCCGCGGTGATGATAGCGACATAGACTGGCCGGTCGCCGTCATAGGCGACGGCGTAGAAGGAACGGAGACTGACGTCGACCCAGCGGCCGCCGAAGCGCCGTGGCGGGACGTCCGGGACGAGTGGTTCCACCCAGGCGGCGGCGACGTAGCGGCCGTCACCGACTTCGTACCAGATCGGATTACCCTCAACTGGATCGCCGAGGGTGAGACCACGAATCGGCACCGGATGGCGAGCGTATGTCCAGGCGAGGATCGGGGCGCTGTTCCTGGGTGCACTGCGGACCGCCAAGGTCGTCGCGGTCACTCGGCCAAAGACCGCTCCGTCATCGGTTGCCACGGCCCGCGACCATCGGTAGTCCAGGAGCTGTGATGGCACCTCGATCGCATCCGGGCGTTTGGGGACCGGACTAGTATCGACACCGCGGGCCTGCGCATACTGCGCACCGAGCCGACCGAGGAGCACCTCGAACGGTGTGCCCTTGTTTTCTGGGTGGTACTCAAAACGCGCTCGTTCGAAGTACTGAACGGTATAGTACTGTCCTGTATCAGGATTCCATTCGGTAAATTCCTCCGAAATTGGATAGCCGAACGTGTACAGGCCGCCGTTCGCTTCCCAATACGCTTTGAAGCCGTACGCAAGGGTGTGTCCGGTTTCCGGGAAGTATCGCCGTTGCGGATCGGTGTTGGCGCTCTGTGGGTCGATCTGGATCGGACGGAAAGCCGCCTCCTGGCGCCGGGATTCCGTCAGCCAGTTTCCAAGAAGGGTCGCCAGCACGACATATCGGGTGCCCTGATGCTGTGGATGGTACTCGAAACGGGCACGCTCAAAGTATTGGACCACCAAGCCATCCTGTGTAAAAGGCTCGGTAATGGGAAAGCCAAAGGTCATCAGACCACCATTACTTATCCAGGCCCAAAGGAAGTCACCACTCAGGTGATGCCCCGTCTGGGGGAAGTACAAAACGAGTTGATGCCAGTCGGCAGCAGCGGTGGGTCGGGTTGTTGGCGCAGTGAATGAGACCAGAAGCAACACGAGGAGTGCCACCGAGCTGGAGACCAGGCGACGAGGCATACGTCATCCCTTCCCTACCCTGTTGGAGGCCAACGAGGAGATTCCCTGACCTCCCTCTACTAGTCTAACGCAGTATCATGCCGATCGGTTCCATCTCGTTTAGGAAGGGGCAGTGAACTCGCGGAGCTGCGCTGCATACTGGTTGGTCGTCCACTGAATAATGCCCAGGTTTGGGCTGAACCAAAGCGTACTGTTGAGATAGGAGAGGACGAGCGTTGGCGGGTCACTGGACTGCAATGTGAGTCGCCAGGCAGGCACGACGCCATAAGGAGTACTGACGAGCGTCTGTTCGTCGACCTGGACACGGAGCACCAGGGTATGTGCAGTTACTCGTGTCGAAAGATAGGTGACGCTCGTTTCTCGGACGGTCCCCTCAATGAGGTCACCGGCGCCAAACAAACGCAAGGCTGGCCAGAAGACAACTGTCTCAATGAAGGTACCCGCGCGGGTGAAGCGTTCCCACCCGCAAAGCGCGATCCCGTTCTCCGTGACTGCCCAATACGTGATCCAGCGGCTTGAACCACGGAGTTCCTCGCGGACAACCAGATCCGAACCAGCGATGAAGCTCTGGTTCGGCCCACTGACCAGCCAAGTCTCATCTAGGCGACTACTCGATGCGAAGACTGCCCGTGTCCCTGGTTGCAGACCGAAGTACCCAGCGCTCGGGTGGACACGAACCGTTGGCGTCAACTGGTAACGCCACCGCCAGTAATGCTGGCCAATGTTTCCCATTTCCACCTGCCAGCCGGGTGGATTACTCGGGGTATACGTGAGGATACGGCGCTCAAACGGCTGAACCAGTACCCAGGTGGGCTCGCCGCGGAGACGCACCTGAACCCAAAAGGGGTCGGCAATCGGATAGCCAAGCACAAAGAGCCAGTCGAAGAGCGGATCGACGAGCGTGGGCGCACCGTCTTGCCAGACAAGCCCTGGCTGTGTCATGAAAGCCCAGAACACCTGTGGGATGTTGTACCCAACCGGAGTGCCGACCGGTCCGGTGTAGGAAACATACCGGACCAACGCTACTCCGGGATCGCTCGCTGCCTCTGGCCGCTCCCGCCAACCTTCTGGCGTGAGCCAACTCGTTGCTGCTTGACCGGTTCGATCTGGTTGCGTTTGATCAACGACAGTTGCCAGATCAGCATAGGTAGGAAACAGATTGTCGGGATCGCCGGCGATTGGGATGCGTGCCCCGGAGCCGGCATTCAGGAACAGTTCGTCGCCGAGCTGGATTGCGCCACTGACCAGTTCGCGGGTGAGCAGTCCGCCGGTGACATACCAGGGGGAGGTCGGGTCACCGGAGGGTTGCGTCAACTCCATACGTCCCTTGTCGAAGTACTGGACGAGACGGGCCCGTTGTGGCGACTCTTGATACCGCTCGGTCAACGCACCACTCAGCGGTGCTGGTCCCCAGATCCAGGAGCGCTGTGCGACTCCCGCGGCAACTGGGCGATCGACGTAGTCCCAGCGTGCCGCGAAAGCGGGATCGGCAAAGAGCGGCTCGGCACGTGCTAGGGGAGGGGGTACTCTCGGGTGGCCGAGCACGCCGACCAGAATGAGAAGGACCAACCATCGCAAGGAGCGGCTGTGCACCATCTCCTCCCCTCACACCCAAACTCGCAATCCATCGTACGCCAAGAAGACACCATCCGGTAGCCGCTCACTCCATTCGACGTGGACGACCTCGTGGCTCACGTGAGTGAAATAGGTTTGTCTTGGCTGAAGTTCCTCGACAATGGCTAAAGCTTCCGCCAAACTCAGATGCGTCGGGTGCGGCCGGTCGCGAAGCGCGTTCAGCACCAGAACCTCGACGCCATGCAGCAGCGCGAGCGATGTGGGCGGTATCGTTTTCGCGTCAGTGACGTAGGCGAGCGGCCCACAGCGGAATCCGTAAACCGTCCAGCCGCCATGCAGAACTGGTACCGGAATAATGGGATAGCCAAAGAGTTCGAAGGGGCCGTCGAACTCATGCAAACGCAAATCCGGTTTCCCGCCGTAGAACGGCAATGGATCAGTGAATGCGTACCCGAAGCGCGTGCGGAGTTCACGCGCTGTTGTCGGATCGGCGTAGACTGGCAACGGGGCTTGCGCCAGGTAGTTGAACTGGCGGAGATCGTCGAATCCTCCGACATGATCAGCGTGAGCGTGGGTGAACAGGACCGCGTCAACACGGGTCAATCCCGTGGTGAGAGCCTGGAGCCGGAGCTCCGGCGCGGTGTCGATGAGGATATTCCGTTCGCCGAGATGCAGGACGACCGAACAGCGTGTTCGTCGGTCGCGCGGGTCAGCCGACGTACAGGCGCGGCAGTGGCAACCGATCACTGGTATTCCGTTCGAGGTTCCCGTTCCCAGAAAAGTCAGTCCCAGCACAGTCATCGTCTCACTTGCCGGTCCCCTTTTCCGACGAGGTTGTGGCTCGCGGAGGACCAGCCTCCCGTCCGGACCGGTACCGATGATACTCGTTTTCTCTCTCGATACTGTCGATCGTTTTGATGAGCGCGGCGGAGTGGCCGCGACTGTAGGGTCAGAACATGAGCGATCGCCGTCTGCGTTGGCTGAGCCGGGGGAAGGTCATACCGCGAGAGGGCGTAGTGCGTGGCCCCGAGAGTGCACTGCCATCCTGGTTCAACCACGTGCTCGACCTTGTGGTGCGTGTTCCGGTCGAGAGTCTGGCCTGGGATGAGCTTGCGGGTCTCGTGCAGCAGGCACTGACTGCTGATCTGGTTCGTCTCTGGACTTACCGTCCCGAGGAGGGGCTTCGTCTCCTTGCACAGCGGGGTGAAGCGACTGCACCTCCCAAAGACGTGACCCGTCCAGCTCCGTCCGGCTTTGAGCGTTTGTCACCATGGACACTTGTCACTGGTCCGCTCGTTGGCACATCGTGGGAAGCGGTGCTCGGCCAAGGGGATCAAACTGAGCTGTCGCGGGACAGGATCGCGCAGGTCCTCGTGCTGCCGCTTCATACTGGTGGGCGTGTCGTTGGGCGTTTAGATGTCGGCCGCCGGCGCGCGCTGGCGTTCACTGAGCCGGACCGTGC
>DAOTWO010000046.1:0-10209 GCA_034435855.1 Thermomicrobium sp.
GCGATCGGGCCACTCATTCAGACTGACGCCGCCATTAATCCGGGGAACTCAGGCGGACCTCTTGTGAATCTTGCAGGAGAAGTCGTCGGCATCAATAGCGCCAAGATTCAGACAGCGGAAGGAATTGGATTCGCCATCCCAATCAACAAGGCCAAGGAGATCGTGCAACAGCTGCTCGAAGCCCGTCCGCGAGCCTATCTCGGTATCACCTCTGTCTCCGTGACCCCGGCGCTGGCCGCTGCCTACGGGCTCCCCGTCGGTCGCGGTGTCCTCGTGGTCGACGTGGAAGCAGGTGGACCAGCAGAGCAGGCTGGCATCCAGCCAGGGGACATCATCGTCGGCTTCGACGACCGGACAATCACGAACGCCAACGATCTGCAAGCAGCTCTTGGTACGCACCAGCCGGGCGACCAGGTCACAGTGACTGTAAACCGTGGGGGCCGCGAAGAGCGCCTCACCGTCACGCTCGGGGTTGCTCCAGTTGTCCAATGAAGGAAGGGAACCCGCCATGGCGAACCAGAGCGATCTTCTCTTCCACCGCCTCTTGCGCGACTTCGGACGTCCTGCCCCGACTGATCTGGCGCGCCGCCAGCTTCTCGATTCGCTTGCCCAGCGCAAGCTCCTCACGACCGGAACCAGTGTCCTCGTCCTCCTTGCGTCCCCGGAGTTCATTGCCGATCTCGCAGCGCGTGGCGTGAGCGTGACTGCAGTCGAGCCGCTGGAAGAGTTTCTCGAGCAGGCGCGCCGCCGCTTGACGGGGACGACCGCGACCGTGCATTGGGTACGCCGCGATCCGCATCGCCTCCCATTTCGCCGCGCCTTTGATCTGATCCTCAGCATGGGACTCGTCCTAGGAACCAGCGGGAACGAGGCCGAGGATCAGGAGTTCCTCCGTTCACTCGCCGCTGCGCTGCGACCTGGTGGCACGCTCGTTCTCGAACTTCCCAACCGTGAACTCCTTGTGCGCGAGTTCGTGGAGCGGTTTTGGGCCGACCTGGACGGGCTGCGCGTACTGGTTCGTCAGGACTGGGATGTTCCCACAGGAACAGTACGACTGGATTGGCATTTCGTGTGGCCACACGGCACTGTTGAAACGCGCCAGGTTGCCTTGCGTCTCTATTGTGCCGCCGAAGTTGCTGCCCGTTGCCGCGACGTCGGCTTGACTATGCTCGAGTGGTGGGGAGACGACAATGCGACTCCATACGGGCTCTGGGCACCTCGCTTGTTGCTCGTCGCACGCCTTGGCAGCGAGCCTACCGAGCCACTTGTCGTCGGCAGCGAACGAGGCTAGGGAGCTCCTGAGCATGCGACCCAGCACTCGACCGCTCACCCAGATCGTCAACGCTGAGCGGATCGTTGTCCTTGGGTGGGGTCGAGCGATCCTCGCACAGTTGGCTCATCCCCTTGTGGCGGCTGGTGTCGCCGACCACTCGACCTTTGCTCGGGACATGTGGTCCGCATTCCGGCGATTCCAGACCACCGTACGAGCGATGCGCGCATTAACCTTCGGCCCACCCGAAGCAGCACGTGAAGCAGCCCGGCGCATCGCGCGGAAGCATGATCAAGTGCAGGGTATGCTCCGCGAGCCCCTCGCTCGATTTCCGGCCGGTACTCGTTACTCGGCTCACGATCCCGAACTGCTTACCTGGGTTCATGTGACAACGATCGAGGCAACGCTCGTCGCCTACGAGCGTTTCGTCGCACCACTCACACCTGCACAGCGCGATCAGTACTGCCAGGAAGCAACAGCAATGGAACATTGGCTCGGTGTTCCGCCCGGCACTTTTCCCGATTCCTGGCAAGCACTCCAGGAAATCATGACCCAAGCACGGCAGGACGGCATCGTTACCGTGACCCCGCTTGCAAGAGTGTTGGCGGAGCGTGTCCTCGACCCACCACGTTCGTGGTGGCTCACCCCAGCGGCTGCATCCTGGCGCTGGTTGACGGTCGGCTTGCTGCCTGACTGGCTCCGCCTGGCATACGGGCTTTCCTGGTCAGCAGACGACGAGCATCGCTTCAACCGCGTCTGCGCCTTCCTCCGGCACCTGTGGCGCCATCTGCCGAACCTCATTCGCCAGTGGCCAGAAGCCCGTGCTGGTTTGCCGCTCCCCACACCTTCTGAATATCGCTCAGAGTCGACAGCGAACGCGAGGGTCAGCTCGTGACGGCAGTGTTTGGGCTCCTGCGTCGGTTTGGTCTCGCCTTTCTGCTCCTTACGCTCAGTGTCACGATCGCCGGGCTCACGCTTACCCGTTACGCTTCATTGGGGACAACCCTCCCCACACCCACAGTTGACAGGACACCGTCACCGGTACCCACACCGACACCATCACCGACGCCCACCCCGATTCCACCCCCGCTTACCGCGCGTGTCACGCTTGTCATCGATCTCACGGGTGACCGTGTCTTGCTCGACCAGCAGAGCGAGCTCCCGCTCCCACCGGCGAGCACACTCAAGCTCCTCACCGCCCTCACCGTGCGGGAGCTCTTGCATCCTGAGGAGATCGTGACGGTTCACGCGGAGGATGAGGTCGACCCGACGATCGAGTCAGCCATGGGGCTTGCCGCAGGAGATACCGTCACTGTCCACGACCTCCTCATTGGGCTCCTCTTGCCTTCGGGGAACGACGCAGCACGCACCCTCGCCCGTGTCGCCGGTGAGCGCCTCGCAACCCCCCGCGAACTCCCACCACGCGAGCGTTTTCTTGCCAGGATGCAAGCGAAGGCAGCGGAACTTGGACTCGAACAGACAATTGTTCGAACACCGGACGGGGACGACGTACCGGGACAGGTGACGAGCGCGCGTGATTTAGCTCAGCTCGCACGTGCCGTATTGGCTGATTCCGAACTTGCCACCATTGTCGCGATGCGCGAAGCGCACATTCGCGTGGGTGGCCCCAACGCCCGCATTCTCACGCTGACCAACACGAACGAACTCCTTGGGCATCTCGGAGTGATCGGGATCAAGACAGGCACCTCGCCCGCTGCAGGCCAATGCCTCGTTGCCGCCTGGCGGACGCTCGATGAGCGGCTTTATCTTGCCGTCATCCTTGGTAGTCAGGATCGCTATAGCGATCTACGCGCACTCATCGCCTGGGTAACTGCTGCGACTGGCAGCGCGCCTAACCCTTGAAGAGACTCTACCGCCACTCCCAGGCCTCACGACTCGAGAGGATCACCTGCGTTGGCTAGAGCACCCCCCCTGGTGTCTGTTACCATTGTGCGCCGGCACGAGCGTCTCGCCACCTGAGAGTCCTTTTCCTCACGAGACGTCAGTGTAGGAGTGCTGTGTGTCGCGAAACATCCCTACGGTACGCGCTACCCAGCGCACGCTTTTCAGCCGCCTGCGTGACTCGCTCAGCGAGAGTGCGTTAGCTGTCCCAGCCTATCGCCGCTTCTGGCTCAGCATGCTCATTTCGAATGTCGGCAGTTGGCTTCAGCTTGTCGCCCAAGGGTGGCTGATCCTTGCACTGACCAATTCCCCGCTCTATCTCGGTCTCTATGGACTCCTTCGTTCCGTTCCAACGTTGACCATCACCCTCATCGGCGGCGCGATTGCTGACCGCATTGATCGGCGCAAGATCCTGCTCGTCACGCAGTCGTCTGCAGCGGCACTCGCGCTCCTCCTCGGTTTCCTCGATCTCTCCGGATTGGTTCGCGCCTGGCATATCCTCGCCATCGCCTTCGCCACCGCGACAGTCATGGCGTTCGATAACCCAGCACGACAAGCGATGGTGCCAGGACTTGTTGGGCATGAACGCGTTCCCTCCGCAGTCGGACTTAACTCGGCGGCGTGGAATGCAGCTGCTGTTATCGGGCCCTCGCTTGCCGGCATGCTCGTTGCCGCCGCGGGTACTGGCTGGGCCTTTGTGTTGAACGGGCTGAGCTACCTTCCAGTCATCTGGGCAGTCTGGACCTTGCACCCAGCACGCCCGAGCGGGACGACGAGCGCGCCTCTGTTCGCTCATGTGGCAATCGGCGTCCACGCGGTGCGGCGAGATCGCCGTCTGCTCGGACTGCTGACGCTCCTCGCAGTCCCCACCTTCCTCGGCCGCCCGTACTTGCAGCTGATGCCAGTCTTCGCTCGTGATGTCCTCCACACCAGTGCAGCTGGCTACGGGACGCTGATGGGGATCAACGGGGCAGGAGCATTAGCCGGCGCATTACTCGTCGGGCGAGTAAGCAAGTATCAGAAACGCGGGCAGCTCCTCTTCTTCGTGAATATTGCCTTCGCCACAACGCTGATTGCCTTTGCGGCTTCGCACCAACTCGTCCTCTCCGCCGTGCTTCTCTTCGCGATTGGCGCCAGCCAGACGCTCCTCATGGCACTCACGAACACACTCCTCCAGCTCATCGTGCCAGACGAGTTCCGTGGACGTGTCATGGCGCTCTACACGCTGATCCCGATGGGCTTCATGCCGCTCGGTACGATGGCACTGGGCAGTATCGGGGACATGCTCGGTGTTCCCTTTACGGTTGCAGTGGCGGCTGGTCTTGCACTCGGCTTCACGTTCGCCGGTCGCCGCCTTTTCCCCGAAGTCTATCGGCTCCCTTAACCCTCCCGGTCCGGCTCAGCGGCGAGTTCTGCACGCAGCGTCAACAGACGTCCCTGACGGATCACCCCGAGCACCACCGAGCTCCCAAGTGGTGCACGACTCAGCATCCGCTGCAGATCAGCTGGGGAACGCAGCGGCACACCATCCAGGCTGACAATCATGTCGCCTGGTCGCAAGCCAGCTCGCTCCGCCGGGCTACCGGCAATCACCTGGAGCACGGCGACGCCAGCCGCCTGGGACGCTCCTCGTTCCGGAACAAACCGACCCGGCACAGTACGGAGTTCACCGACGATGCCCAACCAGGCACGCTGCACGCGTCCTCCGCGCAAGAGTTGCCCAACCACCCACTGTGCCGTGTTGGCCGGAACCGCGAAGCTCAACCCCTGCGCCCCTGCCACGATGGCAGTGTTGACACCAACCACTTTCCCACGCGTATCGACCAGTGGACCACCAGAGTTCCCCGGGTTGAGCGGCGCATCAGTCTGAATGACGTTCTCGATGAGACGCCCATCCGGACCACGCAACGAACGCCCCAGCGCTGAGACCACTCCGGTGACGACGCTCGCCTGCAACCCCAATGGGTTACCGATGGCGATGACAAGCTGACCAACCTGCAGACGATCAGAGTCGCCGAACTCAGCCACCGGCAGGTCATTTGCTTGGACGCGCACCACTGCAAGATCCGTGGCAGGGTCTTCGCCGACCAGTTGCGCGGGCAGTTCGCTCCCGTCCGCGAGCGTCACCGCAATGCGACGTGCACGGTGGACGACATGGCTATTGGTGAGGATATACCCGTCCGGCGCAATCACGAAGCCCGAGCCCGCTCCAGGTACCTCGGCCGAGCGGTGAGGACCGACGAAGGTGCGCACCACCTGCACACCAACAACCGCTGGTGCCACCCGTTGCACGACGCGGACGACGGCCTGCGAGAAAGCATCGAGCAACGTCTCTGGCTCAGCTGCCTCGACGCGGTTCGTCGCGTTCACAATTGGCTCGTGCTCGTCACCACGGATGGGATAGATCGTGAACGAGTGTCGCAGCATGATCTGTTTCCTCCTGTTTGAATCACGGCTCTCGTTTGGTTGATTCCGTCCCTGGGCCAGATTGGCGAAGTTCCTGCACCCGTATCAGTGCCTGCCGGAGCTCCTCCAGCCAGTCCGCCTCGTGTCTCCCGACCAACCGAACACACCAGGCCAGCGCCTCGCTGCGGCTCCGCGCCACGCCTGCTTCGACGAGCGTGTCCAACACCTCCCGCTCGGCAAGCCGCAGTCGCGTCATCACCGGGACGCTGAGGACCGTGAAAAGTTGCTGGACAGGTCCACACCTCGCTCCCCAGGAGACTTTCCGGCCAAACCGATACTCGGCCTCGCCGGCGATGCGCATACGCTGCCCACGCGTCTCTTCGCGGAAGCGCTGGATACGCGCCACGCAGGCCGCATGACGCTCTTCCTCGCTCGCTCCCTCAGGAAGGGCCGGCTCAGGAAGCCGACCGATAACCAGAATCTCGTCACGGTCGTACGTAATCTCTGGTGGCTCGACAAACCAGCCATCAGGCAAGCGACCCACAAACCAGGCCAGAAGTTCTGCGGCAAACGGATCCCTTTTCATCAGAAGGCTCCCTTCTGTCCATTGCGACGATTACAGTATTACACATGCCAAGCCGGTCAACAACCCTAAAACATCAGCCGCCGATCACGCAGCCGTTGGTGCGGTTCTGCACTCATCGTGTGGTATTCCCGCACGACGGAGCTCTTCTGCTGAGCAGCGTGGGTGGGTCGGTCCTTCAGAGCGCTGTCCATGTCCGTTCGGTTGGGGCACGTTCGCGAAGAGCGCTCGTCACCGCAGTAGAGCGCTGACCTATCTGCTCACAGAGTCGGAATGTCATCAGAAGGTACCGCTGACGGTCTCGTAGCCTGCCCTGAGCGTCACCTCTTGTACCACCACCCGGCTCCCAGCCCTGTGAGGCCATCTTGGCATCCACATTGAGCGACGCCAGAGCTCGAGACTTGCCTGACGGATACCACGAGTTCGCGCTGTACCGTGCGCAGGATCAGACGGCCTCAGAGACTCTGCACAACGCAGATACCAAGCAGGGGGTAGATCAGTCCTGCCTCAGGCAATCTCCTCTAGCAACTGGCCGTGTTCGCTCGGTCTAATGCTGCCGTGGATACTGCACGTGCCACCCCGATCCCAGACCGCCCGCTGTCCACCCCCGCAACACGAACAAGAGAAGCAGAAGCGACGAGCGAGCGTGCAGCGACCTGGATGCGCACTCGCGACCTCGAACCGAGCTCCTAACCCGCCCAAGCGGAGCAGCATCGCCGCATGCCATGCCATGTCTGAGCTCACGAACAAAATATCCCACGAGGCGAACGACCGGTGGAGGGGCGCAATGTCTTGTGTCTGCAGCCCCCTCAGGCAGCATGTCCCGCGCCTGTACGCGCCATGGGATGTAGTGGGACCACTGTTCCCTACTGCCGGGCCGAACTCTCGAGCCAGCTGGTGCGATACATTTCCCCTACACACAACTGCCGGGTGCGAGACCCCGACCCGCGAGCGCACCAGCGCTGACGACCCCAGGCATCTGGTTGCATTACCGACTCGTGACGCCGGTGGACGCGATAAATCGTGCCCCGACGAAAGACATGCCGCTTACAAGTGGCCGATACCGGAGCTTCCAAAATCCCGCGAAACTCGTTCACACGGTCCGCAAAGAGTCCAGGAGTTCCACGATTTCGCCCGAGATGCGGCGGACCTCCTCAACAAGTTCACGCGCCCGCTCGCGTTCACCCCGATTCCAGGCACGTACTGCTTCGGCAGCCGTCTGGTGCAAACGCTGGTGTGGTGCTTCCAGCGAACGGAAAATGTTCGACGTGCCATACCGTTCGCGACCACGTCCGTAGTACCAGCGCCCAAGTCGGCAGGCTGTCCAGTCTGCGACTTGCTCAGGCTGCAGCTGCTCGCGCCCGTGCAGCATCGCCAACAGGCGCTGGACCCAGAGCAGGTGATCAGCTTTCGCCACCAGTACCAGCTGAGCATCGCTGAGAGCCAGCGTTGTCTGCGCCACCAGTTCCCGCATCGTCCGGAGGCGCTGCATCTGGTCAAGGACACCCACCGTGAGTTCACCTGCCCGATCCCCCACACGTTCAGCAACGGCAGCCACCTGCGCTACATTCCGCGCTAGTTGCCCGACCGCCTGCGCCTGTTCCTCCGCTGCGGAAGCAATCTCCTGCAGCGGCGCCACGATCGCATCGACGGCCTTACGAATCGCTGTCAATGCCTCTTGTCCACCGGCTGCGACTGCCGCCCCGCTTTCAACTTGATCGGCCACGATGCCCATCGCCTCACCAACGCGTTGCATCCCCTCAGAGAGGGCCTGCACCTGGTTACGGATGCCGGAAACCGCCTCTTGTGTCGAAACTGCAAGTCGCCGAACCTCCTCGGCGACAACCGCGAACCCGCGCCCATGCTCTCCTGCTCGTGCTGCCTCGATCGCCGCGTTGAGCGCGAGAAGATTCGTCTGCTTGGCAATCGTGGCAATAGTCCCGAGAACCTGCGTGATGGGACCAACTGCTTTCGACAAGTCCTCGATCCGCTGCTGGAGCTCCGAGACAGAGCGAGTCACCGTTGCAAGCGACTGCAGAGCTTCGGTGACTCGCGCGATTCCGGCCTCGGCACGCTCCGCTGCACCACGCGCCGCCTCCGAGACCTGGCCGACGCTCCCCGAGACGACCTCCACCGAGGTTGCAAGTTCCCGCGCCACTTGCGCTGCCTCTGCGGCTTGCTCTTGCTGCTCTCGGAAGGCACGGAGAAACTCGTCGGCTGCTCGGACCGGCACGAGTCCCTCCGCCACCGCACCTGAGGCAGCAAGCAGGAGTTCGATAATCCGCTCTCGCCAAGTCGCGACCACCGGTTCCCACACTGGACGGATCTCCGGAGGCAGTTGTCGGACCACCTGCTCTGCCTCAACAAGGTCGCCACGCGCCAGGGCATCAGCGAGCGCACGGAGTGCACCGAGCCAGGTCGGCTGTAAGTCCTGGTCGGTAATCTCCAGAGCCACCCCTTCCCTGACTGCCCGACCGCCTCCTTTGGTCACATGCAAGTCCGCCTCAAGTGTGCCTCGCTCCGTCATTGTGCCCTCCCGGTCGTCACAGTCACCGATCCCCTGGCCGTCCTACTCGGGTATCTTCGGCGCGGTGACCGGAAAACTTGAGGCGGAGTTTCCTTACGCCTCTTCCTTCCATCCAACGAGAGCTGCTCCCCAGCGCTGTCCCTTCACAAAGAGCGGAACGGTAATGACGGTCATCACCTCGCCCGTATCGCGAGCATAGGTCTGGACGAGGAACTGTTCGCGTTGGCGCGGTGATTCGCGAAGATCGCACCCAGCCTCGAGAAACTGCTGTCTCGTGGCCATGTTGGGGAGGCGCTCCGCAGTTGCCCCGAGCCCGACCCGTGCTCCCCGAACGAGTACTCGTTGATCCCAGAAGAATCGCTTAACACGGTTTCCCACAAGATCACGCTCTGGTATGCCGGTCCAGTCCTTGCAAAACGCCCGGTTATGCATCGGCGCATAGGTGTTGAGATCGATCGGCAACGCGAAGACAAGTCGCGGCTCTTTTCGCAGCACCGCCTCCATCTCCTCAGAAAGCGCAAGATCCACCACTGCGTCATAGGCAGTCGCGTACTTTGGTGGCTGAAACCCCTCGGGCGGCACGCGACTCACGTCGAAAAGTCGTGCCAGCGAGCGGATTACGGGGCCTTTGATTTCCGTATACCGGAGTTCGAGGACATCTTCCAACCTCACGCGCCCCTCGTCGATCGCTCGTTCGAAGACACGCTGGCATCGCTCCGCAAGCTCGCGGCACAACGCGAGCGCACGGTGGAAGGTGGTGCCGGTATCAACTTTGGCGAGATGCTCATACGCTGCTTGTGTCCCTTGCGAAAGGACAAACGTCTCCTCAGCGACGTGCTGTGTTTCGCGCTCGATTGCGCCGACACTCCCTGTCGCCTGCTCGAGTGCACGCGTTGCGCTCTCTAACGCGGCCGTCTGTTGTTGGACTGCCGAGGCAATTGCGTCGATCGCCTGAGCCGCCTCGCTAGCAAGGACACTTGTCTCACGGAGGACACCCGCCAGTTCGGCAGTCACCTGATCTGCGCCCTCGACCAGTTCCAGGCTCCGTGCCAACGCGATCCGCGCCGGATCCAGCTGCGCTGCAACCGCATCGGTCAGCGTGCGAATCTCCCGCGTCTGGGTCGCCGTATGTTCAGCCAGCTTACGCACCTCCTCCGCGACGACCGCGAAGCCACGCCCGTGTTCCCCCGCTCGTGCCGCCTCAATTGCCGCGTTGAGTGCAAGAAGATTCGTCTGCTTTGCAATACCAGCAATAAGCTCGCTGACATGCGTGATCGCTGCCACCTGCTCCAGCAGCACCTGAAGACGATCGGCAACCTCCTGCATCTGCTGACGAAGCGCTGCGACGTGGGCCTCCGCGTCTTTGCTTGCCCGCAGACCCTTCGCTGTTCGCTGATCGACTTCACGCGCAGCAGCAGTGGCCTGCCCGGCCGCATGCGCGATCTCCTCTACACCACTGTGCACGTCGCGGAGTGCTCGCGTCACTGACTCCATACTCTGCCGCGCCTGATCGATCTCTCG
>DAOTWO010000047.1:0-2183 GCA_034435855.1 Thermomicrobium sp.
TCCGCGGCAACGTCTGTTGGGAGGTGCTGTCGTCGGATGCAGCAGGTCTTCTGATGTATGATGACCCGTTCCTGGCTGACCGGTATGTCACCACGTTCTTCCGTTTGACGCCCTGAGGTGGACAGTGGGGTGCTCGTCGTCTTAGAACCGCACGAGTTTTCGGTGTTCTTAAGAGGAGAGGGCACTGGGGTCGAGATGCATATTGACCGAGAGTTTCCTTGGGAACTGCGCGGTCGTGTGAGATCGGTGTCGCACGGAGCCAGACATGCCTTGAGCGTTATCTGCCCACCCGGCGCAGGCTGGTGGTCAGCCCGTCGGCAAGAGATTTTACCAACTGGTGTGGCTGGGACCCCGCGCATCATGGAGGGGTAGCGGTGCGGGCGAGTTATGAGAGCGCGAATGACGGCTGAGGAGAGAGGCCGCTGTTGGGTAAAGGGCTTGGGCTGCTGAATGCGGTGATAGGGAACGAATCATTGAAGGGGGAGGGTATGAGTGTACGGTACTGTCCCCAGTGTGGCGCCCCTGTCAGCTCTATCGGGGCTGAGTTCTGCGTCCGTTGTGGGCAACGGTTATCGACGGCGATCTCAAGTACCTGGAGCACGGAAACACAGTTGGGAGCGAGCGCAGCAACCACGACGCTGACGAGCGCGGCAGAAGTGCACCCGGCGCGACGACCGCTCTGGCTGGTTGCAGGCCTGACCGTTGCCACCTTCGGGCTCTACTGGTATTGGTGGCTTGGAAAGTCTTGGGCCGAGATGAAGCGGGAAGTCGGTGATCCGGGCATGGATCCGATCGGTCATGCCCTGGCGATGTTGGTGCCGATCTATGGGTGGTTTCGCCTGCATGCCCACTTCCGGATCCTCAACGAGATGCTGGAGCGTGTCGGATCGCCGCGGCGAGTTCAGCCAGTGCTTGCGGTCATCTGGGCGATCATAGCCGGTTTTCTGACACGGGCAGGTATGCGCGTGAGTGGCCTCGCAACCGACCATCTCACGCCGGAGGGTGTGGCGTTGGCGATTGTACTCAGCCTTTTCGGTATGCTGCTCACAGGAGGATTGCTGGTTTACGGACAGCAAGCCTTGAATGATTACTGGGATCACCAAGCGCAGCGGCCACTGCACTACCAGGTTGGAGTGTGGCAGTGGCTGGTGCTTGTGCTTGGTGGTCTACTCGTGATTTATTATCTGGTTACCATGCTCAGTGTCCTCGTCGTGAGCTCCATGCTGGCCTCTTCCTGAGTGGGCAGAGTGTGGCGGGGAGCGGTGGTCGACAAAACGGGAGCGCGAGCGTCATGCGGACGATCTTTGAGGCCTGTGTCCCACGGCCGGAAGTGCTCAGGGGCGAACTCCGTGACGACTTGTTTGCCGCGAGTCTGGCAAGCGTGGTTCTGGGGACGGCCGAACCGGTGTACCAAGACCCGGAACGGTTCTTTCGCCAGACGTATCCAACGATGCAGCTACGAACCTTTTTGCGCGAGGCACTCGGTCGCCTGACCGGGAGCGATCCATCTGCCAACGGCGTCCTTCTCCTTGAGACGCCGTTCGGCGGCGGGAAAACGCACGCGCTTATTGCTCTTTACCATGCCGCGCGTGGCGAGCCAGCGGCAGCCCGGGTTGTCGGTGAGGTGCCGTTGCCACCGCGCGGTACCGTCGGTGTGGCTGCGGTGGTGGGCACCGATCTTGATCCCACCCAGGGGGTGCCGCATCCCGAGGTGACGACGTACACGCTCTGGGGGGAACTTGCCTATCAGCTTGGAGGCCCCAAAGCGTATCGCCTGGTCGAGGAGTCTGACCACCGAACGAAAGCAGCACCAGGTCGAGCGACGCTGGAGCAATTGTTTGGTGAGCGACCGGTCCTCATCCTTCTGGATGAGCTGGCACGCTATCTCGTCGTGGCCGCTGCGGTCCCAACTGCAACCGGGAAGGGGACGCTGGCCGACCAGACGATCGCTTTCTTGCAAGCATTACTCGAGTTTGCCACAGCACGACGGAATGCCTTGGTTGTGCTCACCATGGCGTCCTCGACTGATGCCTTTGCCGAAGGGACCGAACGGCTCCGTGAGGCGCTTTCGGTCATTGCCCGGAGTGCCCGGTTGCTGACCCCGGCCGAGCCAGAAGAGATCCCGGCCATCGTAGTCCATCGCCTCTTCGAGCGCGTCGACCGTGCTGCAGCCAAGGAGACAG
>DAOTWO010000048.1:0-3385 GCA_034435855.1 Thermomicrobium sp.
ACCACGCCGGACCGCGTTTGTAATCGCTCGACGTGCTGCCTCAATCTGCTGCGCGGTCACCCAGGCCGGCTCAAGTGCCTGGATCCCATATTCGCCAAAGGCGAGCGTGTTGCCTCGCCAAGCGATCCCTTTCGTTCGGTAGCGGTGCTGCTTGCGATGTTGCACCCGTCGTGGCATTAACATCTCTGTGCCCCTCGTCTTACTCAGCCGAGACGGTAGCAGGAGCGACCTTCGGCTCCGCCTCGGGCAGGACATCTCCGTGGTAGATCCACACCTTCACGCCAATTTGCCCGTAGATCGTGGGCGCATGAACCACCGCATAGTCGATATTGGCGCGAATCGTGTTGAGCGGTACGCGCCCAACCATCTCCCATACCATGCGCTTCATTTCAGCGCCACCCAGGCGTCCTTTGACTCGGATCTTGACGCCCTTTGCCCCCGCTCGCATTGCGGCTGCTGCTGCATGCTTCATCGCTCGGCGATAAGAGACGCGCCGCGTGATCTGCTCCGCAATACCTTCAGCGACAAGGCGAGCGTCGAGTTCCGGTTTGCGAATCTCCTGGATGTTCAAGTGCACCTTCTTTCCAATGCGTGCCTCCAAGAACTGGCGCAGTCGCTCGACGTTGGCGCCTTGCTTGCCAATCACCACGCCAGGCTTTGCGGTGTGGATCGTAACATCCACCCGATTCACCGCGCGTTGGATCTCGATGCGCGAGATTCCAGCTCGCGGCAGCTCCCGGTGAATTAGTTCACGAATATCGAGATCCTCGTGCAACTGCTCCCGGTACTGCCGATCTTTCTCGGCAAACCACTTCGATTCCCAGTCGTGAACGATCCCCAACCGAAAGCCGATCGGATTAACTTTTCTACCCACGCGGCGCTCCCTTCTCCGGCAACTCGTCGAGAATGACCGTGATGTGCGAGGTGCGGCGCCACTTGCGCCCGACCCGACCGCGCGCGTGGGGCTGCCAGCGCTTGTAGCGCGGCCCCTCGTCGACGAAGATCCGCTTGACGTAGAGCCGCTCCGGATCCAGATCATAGTTATGCTCTGCGTTTGCCGCCGCAGATCGAAGCAATTTCAGGGCAATCGGTGCAGTTTTCTGCGGCAGCACCTGCAAGATGGCCAGCGCCTCTTGGAGCGGCTTACCGCGGATCACATCGATGACCATCCGCGCTTTTTTCGGCGAGACCCGGACCTCTCGCACCTTTGCTCGGACTTCCATCGCTCGCTCCCTCCGTCAGCGTCGCCGAGTCGTCCGCTCAGCATCCTTGCCATGCCCGCGATAGGTCCGGGTCGGTGCAAACTCACCGAGTCGATGGCCGACCATCTGCTCGGTGATGTAGATCGGCACATGCCGCCGACCGTCGTGAACTGCGATGGTATGACCGACCATCTCGGGGAAAATGGTGCAATCGCGAGCCCATGTTCGGATGACCCGGCGTTCCCCCGTCCGGTTCAGTTCGTCAATCTTCTTCTTCAGTTTCGGATCAATGTACGGACCCTTTTTTGACGATCGTCCCATTCACGCACCTCCTACCGGCTAAGCCTCGTAGCGCCGCCGGATGATGAAGCGATCGGACTTCTTGTTCCGGCGCGTGCGCTTCCCGAGCGCCGGCTTACCCCACGGCGTCTTCGGTGGCATACCCCGTGGAGCTTTCCCCTCACCCCCACCGTGCGGGTGGTCACGCGGTGTCATTGCCGAACCACGCACTGCGGGACGCCAACCCATTTGCCGCTTACGCCCCGCCTTGCCGATGCTTACGTTCTGGTGATCCAGGTTCCCAACCTGCCCGATCGTCGCCATGCAGTCAGCATGCACCATCCGGATCTCACCGGATGGGAGACGCAAGTGGACATAGTTGTCCACCTTGGCGATCACCTGCGCTACTGCACCGGCAGCACGCACCAATTGACCGCCGCGCCCCGGGTACAATTCCACGTTGTGGACTTGAGTACCCAGCGGAATCTCTCGCAACGGGAGCGCGTTCCCCACTCGGATCGGCGAGCCCGGCCCCGACTGCACCACATCACCCACTTTCAGGCCCAGTGGCGCCAAGATATAGCGCTTTTCACCATCCACGTAGTGCAGGAGTGCAATAAACGCCGTCCGGTTGGGGTCGTACTCGATCGCCGCCACCTTCGCGGGGATTCCCCATTTGTCCCGCCGAAAGTCGATAATGCGGTAGAACCGCTTGTTCCCACCCCCACGATGTCGGGTCGTGATAACCCCGCGATTGTTCCGCCCGGCGTGTTTTTTGAGCGGCTCAATGAGCGCCTTCTCGGGCTCTTCCTTCGTGATCTCCTCATAGGTGAGTACCGACATATTGCGACGCCCGGGCGTCGTTGGTTTGTATACCTTGATCGGCATCGCCGCACCTCATCTCCGCCGTGTCACAGCTGGCTGAAAAGATCGATCGTGTACCCGGGCTCGAGCGTGACTATCGCCTTCTTCCATGAGCGCTCTCGCCCGACGATCGGCGCGCCACCGCGCTTCCGCACGCGTCGGCGAACCTTCCCACGGACATTCATCGTGTTCACCTTCTTCACCTTCACGTTGAATGTCCGCTCGATTGCTTCCTTGATCTGAACCTTATTCGCCTCGGGATGAACCTCGAACATGTACTGGTTCATCTGCATAAGCCGCGTATTCTTTTCAGTTATCAGCGGGCGCCGGATGATTTCCTGATACGTGAGCTCCATATTCTTACACTCCTTCCTGCGCCCACAAGCGATGGATGACATTGATCGCTTCGGGAGTTAAGATCATCCGCTCGTACTTCAATCCATCACGCATGTTCATGTTGTGTGCAACGAGCACTTTCACGTCCTCAAGATTCCCGGCTGCCCGTCGCACGTTCTCCCGACGTTGATCGACTACGATCAACGTTGACCGGGCGTTGGCCAGTGGCAGCCGCTGTAACACGCCCTTCATCACCTTCGTCTTCGGCTCAATCTCATTCAACCCGCGCACCACGACCAGCTGATTCTCACGCTGCTTCACTGACAGTAGGGACTGGATCGCAAGTCGCCGCATCTTCTTGGGCATCTTCTGGCGATACGAACGCGGATGTGGTCCCCAGACGACGCCACCGCCCTTCCAATGCGGCGCTCGGATACTCCCCTGTCGTGCGCGTCCGGTTCCCTTCTGTCGCCATGGCTTACGCCCACCACCCCGCACTTCGCCACGCGTCTTGGTGTCGTGGGTTCCCGCACGCGCATTGGCCAACTGCCGTACCAGGGCTTGATGCATCACCGGAATATTCGGCGTGATGTTGAAGACCGAGTCAGCCAACTCGATCTGGTCGACCGCTCGCCCTTCAAGATCGTAAACCGGAACCAACATTCTTCCCTCTCCCTCCATCACGCCGTTGCCTTGGCTCGCCG
>DAOTWO010000049.1:0-5632 GCA_034435855.1 Thermomicrobium sp.
GTGTCAAGCCTGGGCCCACGTAGCTCAGGAGGCAGAGCACAATCTTGGTAAGATTGAGGTCCCGGGTTCGAGTCCCGGCGTGGGCTCTCAAGGCCGGTGTAGCTCAGCGGTAGAGCAGCTGTTTCGTAAACAGCAGGTCGTCGGTTCGAATCCGACCACCGGCTCCAGCGTTCATCTCCTTGCGCTTTCGGTCAGCTGAGGTTCCTCGGTGTCCGTATCAAGCTCGGACGATCGGCAACGAGCTTGAGTGCTCTTCCACCTTTGGTCCCTCCGCGTCCGAATCACGTGGAAGTTTGCCTTCAGATGTACCCAAACAGTCTCGAGCGACATGAAAAAGGGAGGGCCAGGCCACCGTACCCTTGTGACGTCACATCTCCAATCTCAGGGTAAGGCAGAGGCCAGGCCGGGCACGCGAGTCGTATCCAAGATACTGTCCTGAGGTACGCGTCTCGCCCCACTCGCGGTGCGTCTTTCCACGATTCCCTGTGTGTTCGAAGCGGGGGTATCGCGGCGGCAAGAGGGAGCGTGTTGGGGAGCGGAGCACAGTACAGCTGGTCGAGTGTTGTTACGCTGGTGCTCCTCGAGCTGATCATCGGCGACTGCCAGGCGCTGTCCATCCTGCGAAGTGCAACACCACGCTCAGCGACGCCAGGGCCTTACCCAAGTACTGTGATGACACCGTATGCAGCTCCGGTTGTGGCCAGGACGCCGCCGTCGACGATGGGAATGCCGGCAAGAACACTGCAGTCAGCTTTGAAGGGCGGAGCAATGACGCCGACCATGATGCCACCCGCCGTGACTCCAGCAGCATCACCAGGTACCGTGGTGACACCGGCTGCCTCAGCTCCGTGGGAGGTGAGCATGACACTGCTCACTCTTGATTATCTGGCTGCGGTGCCGCCGTCGGCGCGAGTGCCACGTCACGTCACCAATGTGGCAGTGCGTGTAAACAGGTGCATGCGACTCACTATTGCACTAGGGGACAGCGACGTGTTCAGTTCGCTTGCGCTCGGGGCTCGACTTCCTGCCGGTGCTACTCCCTTTGCGACGTTCAGCTGGACCATGTTGAGCCCGAGCGGCGCTGGATTGGTGCTGAGAAGAGTGGTCAGCAAGGTGTCTGGAACCAGCTGAACAGTGTTCCTACTGGCACTATAGGTGGATACTGCGGTGCGATTGGATTACACAATCTCAATACACACTGTGTGGCACTCGATCTTACCTTTGTGCTTGTTGAAGCTCGGTAGATGGCTTCAATGGCTTTGTTGCCGCTGGCCGTGTGTGCGGCCTGCAGACATTCGATCGACGCGGACTTGTGGACAGGTTGTGTGACGAGGAGGTGCAGTGGGGTGTGAAAGCAGAGGGCCTGAGAGCATCGAGTAGTCGAGTGGAGTCCGGAGACAACAACAAGGCCATTTCTGGCTCCTCCCCATTTGGAATGTGGAGAAGCAAGCTCAAGAGCGAGCAACCAGGATTGTCGCCGTTCGTGGACAGCCTGTCACCGATTGCAATTCGGTTGTCCTCTTCGGTGAGGGGGCATCATGATACCTCGCCAGAGGACTTCCTGCGGATCCATACCGAAACTTCTGCCGTTGACCACACCCGCCTGATGAGTTCTTCCGTGGCTGCTGCAAACTTCGCCGCGGTGGTGGCGGAGACGTCATGATGAAGCGTCAGCGTCGTGGATGTATGAAGATCGTGCTGACCGGTCTGGGGCTGGACTCTGTGGACTGTGCGCCTCTCCGAGCCTCTGCTGCAGCATGGAGAAGCGCGTGCGTGGTACTGCGGTGGTGAGACTTGTCGGTTGCAGACCAGGGGGCCGGTCCGGGAAAGAGGAAAAACCCTGAACTGTCCAACGAAGGAGCGTTTGAAGTGGCTGTCGCCGCAAGAGCCGTTCGGTCGCTCGCCCCTTGGCTGGCCTGAGCGTCGTGCCACGTAACCTGGCTAGGCTGATGGAACAGCAGCGTCTTATGGGTGGATGACTGTGGACGCAGTCAACAGCGAACCACGACGGGTGGGAAGCATGCTTGAGCAGAGCTGAATGACCAGAACATCCCTGGCAACTCCTCACCCGATGTCGCGATGAAGTCACTCCTTCGCAAAGAAGCTATCTCTCCAGGAAGAGCCAAGCGATATGATGTCAAGTCTTCGTCCGGCACCGTCGTCTTTCCGGCTACTTGTCCACGGCTGAACATAAAGCGAAAAGTCCGATGTTGAACGAACACCGGAACCGCTGGAAGATAGACGCGCGCTGTATCGCTCGGGTCCGTGCCAGCGCTGCTGTCCACCGCCGGTATGATGTTGCGTTGGCCACAGCGAGATACAGGGAACAAAAATTCCCGAGACTCGGCGAGCGCTCCGTCGGAGCGCTCTGCCCTGGCCATTCTCCTGGCCTGGCTACCACCGCTGTCACTCTTGGCCCTTTTTTCGTCGCGAACACGGCGTGTGGCCGTGTGGTCACTTTTCGCGTGGCTTCATCTGCTCACCGCTTTGATATTCTGGTTCTTGGTGGCGGGCTTCCTGGGATCGAGGCCCCCAACACAGGATCGCCTGGTTGATCTCATCTTTTTCTGGTTCTTCCTCTGGGTCATCGTCGCGGCGACGGGCGTGCTCCTCGTTCCGGTTTGGTTTCTTACTCGCCGGGGTCGGCCTCAGGCTGTCCAATTGGTTGCTGCTCGGTGTCTGGTGGTAGAAGACCAGAACACGGCGCTCGAAGAGCTGCGTCGCGAGTGGGATCGCCTTGGTGTGTCCTATTGTGAAGTTGGTCCTGCCCTGGTCGCGCTGTGGCCGCTCATTGAGCGAAGAGAAGAACGAGTGTCCATCGAGGGGGCAGTCGCTGTGGTCCCTGGGTGTGCTGAAGCAGCCGGACTCGGCTGCGTGGCACTGCGATCCGTGCAACGTGGGTCGCGACTGGTTGCGCTTCTTTGGCATCACCGCGCGCAGAACTTTTTCGGGGCACTGGCTGAGCTTTTGGGAGCACAGGTGAGTACCGTTACATCGATACCGCTGACCAAGGAGGTTGAGGAAGCCTTGAAGGAAGCAGCGACTTCCCTGGCGTCCAGTGAGCAGTTTCCTGATCGTGCGGCAGCGTTGCGCCTCATCGTCGTGGCCGCTGTGACTACCCTGCTCGCTACTCTCACCACATACCAGCTGGAGACAGAAAGCGGTGCACTCGCAGGAGTTTTGGGTCTTTTGGGAGGATTGTACGCGTTGGTCATCTTGGCAACGGGCTGGTGGATGTATGAGCGCGAGCGTCTCCGCAGGGCTTTTCGGCTGGGTCGAAACGTGCGGTGGTCATGGAGGGATGGCTGGCAGTCGCTGCGACCCCTCGTGGTCTTGGCCGTGACACTTGCGCTGTTCTGGGTAGCCGGGTTAACCCTGTTGCTTCAGCAGCTCCGGAGCCAAGGCAGCGACCTTACCGTCAGCTCACTCACAGTGTTTGTTCTCGCTGGTGTCTTGAGCAGTGTTCTCGTTGGAGCCTTTTACGGAATCTCTCAGGGACGCAAGGCTGCGCGGTAAGCATGGCGCTTTGAGAACCGATCCACCGTTGCGAGCAAAGATAAAAGAAGATCATTCTTCAGATGTTGACAACGTGTTTGCTCCGCAATTGGCCAACCGGGTTGTACGGTTGATCGCGGAGTAGGGTGGGTAGTCGCGACACCGGGTTTTAGCATGCCTCGGGACTCCCCTACCGCGAAGCCCTTGCAATTACAAGTAGTCGAGACACCGGTTTTGAGGATGCCCCACGTGGTGAGAGGGGGTCGTAGTCTCCTCAGTCGCCACGTCTCGGTACACTTGATCAAAAGGAGTGGCAACGGTGTTGCGGCACCGCGAGCGACACCGTACGCTGGGACACAGCTCCCCGTGTTCGTCCGCATGAGAGCGTGTCATGGAGCTTGATCCGAGAGCGTCTCGGCTTGCGAGACTCGCATCAGCTGTTGCTCCCACCGCTGAATGGCACTCCTGAGAGCTTGTGCTTGATGGGGGTACGAGAATGGGTGAGACCACGTTACCCAGAATGACCCTACGCGAGCAAATTCGCAGTTGGCTCGCAGAGGACATCGGTCACGGGGACGTCACCACGTCGCTCGTCGTGGACCCCGCTACGTATGGTGTTGCCGAGATCGTTGTGCGGGAGTCAGGTGTTCTCTGTGGCCTGCTGGTGGCAATGACGGTCTTTCAGGAACTCGATACCACCCTATCTTGGGAGGACTGTGCTGCTGAAGGTTCTCGAATTGTGCCCGGCCAGACAGTGGCGCGGCTCACCGGGCGGCTGAGCAGCATCCTGAGTGCGGAGCGGTTGGCGCTGAATCTTCTGCAGCGCCTCTCAGGGATCGCGACGCTGACTCGTGCCTTTGTGGAGGCGGTCGAAGGAACTGGCGTGGCCATTCTCGATACCAGAAAGACGACGCCGGGCATGCGCGTCCTCGAGAAATACGCAGTCCGTGTCGGTGGCGGGCGGAATCATCGCTTTGGGCTCTTTGATGGGATCCTGATCAAGGACAATCACATCCGCGCTGCCGGTAGCGTGACCGAGGCCATCCGACGAGCCAAGGCTGCCGCCCCGCATCCGCTGATCGTAGAGGTCGAGGTCACCACGCTGGAAGAAGTCGAAGAGGCGCTCGCGGCTAGTGCTGATTGGATCCTACTCGACAACATGGATCTGGACACGATGCGGGAGGCGGTCCGGCGGGTCGCCGGACGAGCAAAGATTGAGGCCTCAGGCGGTGTCACCCTCGAGCGGGTACGAGCTATCGCGGAGACGGGGGTGGACGCGATTTCGGTTGGTGCGGTTACGCACTCAGCGCGTGCTTTGGACTTCAGCTTGGAGATCGTTTCGATCCAGTCACGGTCATGGAGCTAGCGACAGGTCTGAAGCAACAGGAACTTGTCCAGGAAATCCTGCGCCTAAAGCAAGAACGTCAGGCAGTCATCCTGGCCCACAGCTATCAGCGGCCGGAAGTGCAAGATATCGCTGACTTCGTTGGCGACTCGTTGGGGCTCTCGCGTGAAGCAACACGGACCGATGCGCGCGTCATCGTCTTTTGTGGCGTCCATTTCATGGCGGAGACGGCCGCGATCCTGCATCCGGACAAAACGGTGCTCTTGCCTGACCTGGAGGCCGGCTGCTCCTTGGCGGAAACCATCACTCCCGAAGACGTCCGTGCCTGGCGCGAGCAGCATCCGGATGGGCTTGTCGTGGCCTACCTCAATACCAGCGCGGCCGTCAAGGCGCTGGCTGATATCTGCTGCACGAGCGCCAACGCGGTCGAGGTCGTGGCGAGCCTGCCAGCAGACCGACCCATCTTCTTCATCCCCGATATGTTTCTCGGCGCACATGTCGAACGGCTGACCGGGCGAAAACTGCAGGTGTGGCTGGGCGAGTGCCATGTGCACGCGGGGCTTCGGAGCGAGGATCTTGAAGCCCAGCTGGCAGCACATCCAGATGCTGAATTTCTCATCTATCCCGAGTGCGGTTGTAGCTCAACCTGTATCTTCCTGCGGCCAGATGCCAAGTTGCTTTCAACCGAGGGGATGGTTCGCTACGCCGCCCAGGCGCCGGCGCAGGAGTTCGTGGTGGCAACCGAGGTCGGGATCCTGCACCGGCTATACAAGAAGGCACCTGGCAAGCGGT
>DAOTWO010000050.1:0-4348 GCA_034435855.1 Thermomicrobium sp.
CGGGTCGGCGTCTGGAGACGCTCGTGATCGACGAAGGCTTCGGCACGCAGGACGCGAAAGGGCGCGAAGGACTGGTTCAGGCGCTCCAAGCAGTACAGGACCGCTTCGCTTTGATCCTTGTCATCACGCACATCGAGGAGCTGAAAGAGCAATTTCCTCAGCGGATCGAGGTGTACAAGACGCCCGCTGGCTCCCGTGTCTCCATTGTCATCTGAGTCTCTCTACGGTCGTTTATACTGTTCGTGTCGGAACCCACAGGGGACTCTGTGCTGGCAAGGGAACGGACGCATCATGAAAGACTTCCCGAGAATTCGGCTGCTCTCCCTTTTTGCGTGCATCCTGGGACTCCTCCTATTCGTCCCCAGCAGTGCAGCAGTTGGGGAACGGGTCTACCTCGTTGAGGTCGACGGGCCGATTACACCTGTCATCGCCGACTATGTCGATCGCTCGCTCAAGCAGGCTGCTGATCTCGGAGCTGAGGCGGTTGTTATTCGGCTGAACACCCCTGGAGGGCTGAGTTCGGCGATGGACGACATCGTGCAGGACATCTTGCAAAGCCCTGTACCGGTGGTCGTCTATGTCGCCCCGGAAGGAGCTCGGGCCGCCTCAGCGGGCGTCTTTATCACCTACGCGGCACATGTTGCGGCAATGGCACCTGCGACCAACATCGGCTCGGCGAGTCCTGTCCTCATCGGCCAGGACGGACAAACGACCACACCCGACGAAACGATGCAGCGCAAGGTAGTCAACGATGCCGTGGCCAAAATCCGCAGCCTTGCTGAGCGACGCGGACGAAACGCGAACTGGGCTGAGCAGGCTGTGCGCGAGGCAGTCAACATCACCGCGGAACAAGCAGCCGCGCTGAATGTCGTCGACCTCGTTGCACCCTCACTTGACGCCTTGCTCGAGGCCGTCGACGGACGTACGGTAACCACGACCGCCGGCGAGGTGACCCTGCGAACCAAGAACGCTCAGGTTGTACCGATCAACATGACCGTGCTCGAACGGTTTTTCCAAATCCTCAGTGACCCGAATATCGCATATATCCTGCTCAGTCTCGGGATGCTTGGGCTGTTCTTCGAACTAGCGAATCCCGGCGCCATCTTGCCCGGCGTCCTTGGCGGCATCCTGCTTCTTCTTGGTCTCTATACATTGGGCATGCTTGACGTGAATTGGGCTGGTGTCCTTCTCATGGGCTTCGCGTTCTTGCTTTTCCTCATTGACCTCTACGTGCCGACTCACGGCGTCCTGACACTTGGCGGCATCATTTCGTTCGCGCTTGGTTCGCTCTTGCTCCTTCAGTCGCCAGCCAATCCCGCCTTTCAGCTCTCACGCGCGGTCGTCATCGCCGTGACCGGTACAGTGGCCGCAGTGTTTCTGCTGCTTATCTACCTTGTGGCCCGCGCCCATGTCCGGCGCCCAAAGACCGGCCGCGAGGCACTTATTGGAGCACGCGCGGTAGTCCGCCGCGCGCTTGAGCCGGAGGGCCTCGTCTTTGTGGAGGGTGAGCTGTGGCGCGCCCGAAGTCTCTCGGGATCGATTCCGGCAGGCCAGCTCGTACGCATCGTCAGGATGGAGGGACTTGTCTTGCTCGTTGAACCGTTGACCGAAGACGTTGCCGAGTCCGCGCCGAGCACTGCTCCCACGACACGCCGCTGGCGCCCACTGGAAGTGCTCTTCCGGCGAGGTTGAGTAGGGAAAGGAGCCATACAATGGGACTCACGTCGTTGATCACGAGTGCAGTCGTTGTCCTTGTTGTCCTCATGTTGCTTAGTTCGATGATCAAAGTCGTGCAGGAATATGAGCGAGGCGTCGTCTTTCGGCTCGGTCGTTTGGTCGGCCCACGCGGCCCCGGCTTAATCCTCCTCATCCCGATCATCGAGCGGATGGTGAAGGTCGATCTCCGCGTTGTGACGATGGACATCCCTGTGCAGGAAGTCATCACCCGCGACAACGTCACCGTGCGGGTCAATGCCGTCGCTTACTTCCGCGTCGTCGATCCCAATGCCGCAGTGGTAAACGTCGCAGACTATATCCGAGCCACATCACAGATCTCACAGACGACGCTGCGGAGCGTGCTCGGACAGGTCGAACTTGACGAGCTCCTCGCCGAGCGGGAGAAGATCAATCAGAAGCTCCAGGAGATCATCGACGAGCAAACGGAGCCCTGGGGTATTAAGGTCAGCATCGTTGAGATCAAGGACGTTGAACTACCTGAAATGATGCAACGTGCCATGGCGCGGCAGGCCGAGGCCGAGCGCGAGAAGCGCGCCAAGATCATCCATGCCGAAGGCGAACTTGCAGCAGCAAGTCAGCTCGCCGACGCAGCTCGCACCTTGCTCAGCGTGCCGGGAGCTCTCCAGCTACGCTTCCTTCAGACGTTGACCGAAATTGCCGCCGAGCGGAACAGCACCATTATCTTCCCAGTTCCGATCGACCTTATCACGCCGTTCCTCGAAGACCGACGTGCGCGAATTACGACGGCCGTCCAACCGAGTGCCGACGACTGATCTCGCTACCACACCGCCAGTTCGTACCGAAGTTCGATCGGGCCAGCCGGCAGCGTCACCGCTGGCCCGATCGATCGTTCGCCGAAGAGCAGTTCGAGGGAAGCACCAGCCAGCGCCTCCCAGAAGCTCGGTTCTGGAGCATAGACGCGCACGCGCGGCTCCGGTCCCAGACCACCAAGCTGACCAGCCAGCGCCAACGCCTCGCGGTAGCCACCGAGCTCGTCCACCAGGCCCAGATCTTTCGCCTGCCGTCCTGTATAGATTCGTCCGTCGGCAAGCTGACGTACCCGCTCCTCGGGCATCCGCCGCCCCTCCGCGACAACACGGACGAACTCATCGTAGGCTTCGCGAATCAACTGCTCCAGCAGCGCCCGTTCCTCGGCGGTCAGCGGGCGGTCGCTGGACAGCATATCCTTAAACTCCCCGCTTTTCACCACCTGCATTCGGATACCGAGCTTTTCGTACAACCCGGAGAGATCGGGGATGACAGCGATCACTCCAATGCTCCCGGTAATGCTGTCCGGCATCGCAACAATCTGATCAGCCGGCGCGCTGATGTAGTAGCCCCCAGATGCTGCGGTGTCCTCAAAGAAGGCAACGACCGGCTTCCCTGACTCTTGTACCCTCTTCACCGCGGCCCAGATTTCGCGTGACGCGTTGATGCCACCACCTGGGCTATCAACTCGGAGCAAAACGACCCTCACCTTTGGATTCTTGCGAACTCGCTCCAGCTGATCGACAATCCGCTCCGCGCTCGCCGTTTCACCAGTCAACAGTCCTGCGCTCCCTCGCAAGGCGATCGGTCCTCGCACCCGTATTTCCGCCACGTGAGGCTCTTCCAGCCATCGATCCATACCGCCGGAGATGAGCCAGACAAAGCCAACCGTGGTAACTCCGCAGCCAAGTAACAGGGCAAGTGCCAGACCAATGAACCACCATGTGCGCTTCTTTCGACCGTTCATCGCAGCGTCTCACCCTCCTTGCCTCGCACCATCTTGAGCCTCACCCTCCCCTGGAGCAACCAGCCCCCGCAGACGCTGGCGCTGGATGATGGAGACGACCTCCTTTGCGATTTCCTCGATCGACTTCCCTGTGATGTTGACCAGTGGCCAGGGATAGCCACTCCGAGCGACGCGCCGGAAATAAATCAGCTCTTCCGCGACTTTCTCTGGATCGGCATATTCTCCTGGTAGCGTGCCACCGAGCGCCTGCAAGCGATGTTGACGAATCCGGACGAGCTCATCCTTGTCAATTGTCAACCCAACAATCTTGCGCTGGTCGATCTGCCGAAGCTGCGGCGGCGGCGGGACGTTCAGGATGATCGGCACGTTGGCGACTTTCCAGCCTGACATGGAGAGGTAGACCGAAAGTGGCGTCTTCGACGTCCGCGAGACACCGACCAACACAATGTCAGCCTCACCGAGTGTCTCTAGACCTTGCCCATCGTCGTGGCGGACCGTGTACTGGATTGCCTCGATACGCTGGAAGTACTCAGGGCCGACGCCGCGCGCCGCTCCAGGTCTTAGGAGCGGCTCAACACCAACCTTCTGCGAGATCTGCCCAAGCAGCGGCCCTAAGAGATCAACGTGATCAATCAACCGGGCATGACACTCTCGCACGAGTAGGCGACGAATCTCGACAATCACCACCGTGTGGACAATGATGCCGTTCGATCGCTCGGCTTCTTCAACAATCTCTCTGATCTGCTCCACACTCCGGACGCCCGGGAAGCGACGCACCTCGAACTCGACGTGAGGAAACTGCGCCATCGCTGCGTCCAGGACGGCCTGCGCCGTTGTCCCCACACCATCAGAGACAAGAAAGACCGTGCACCGCGG
>DAOTWO010000051.1:0-2673 GCA_034435855.1 Thermomicrobium sp.
TTGTTCCCATTGGCACGCTCTGGTAGGAGCGCGGCCTGGATTGCTCCGGCCAGTGTCGAGGCGCGCAGTACCTCACGGTAGAGGAACAACTTTGGAACACCAATCCGCATGTCCGTTACCTGCAGTGCGTTGCCCGTCGAGCCGATCCCGACCTCGTTGACACCCTGATAGAAGAAGAGGCCGCCGTAGGCAAAGGCAACAAAGGCCGGCTCATCCGCTGGTCGTACGCGAACCACAGAGACTCGCTCGTGGCGGCACGGAAGAGCGTCCTCGTTGTGGGCGAGGAGCACACTGCCGTCATTCGACGCTTCTGCCGGAACGGCAAGACTGGTACAGCCCTCTTCCATGCGGATACGGCGGGCCAGGAACAGCGTCTCTTGGAGCGCGTTCAGGCTGACGAGTGCATCGACATCCACACCGGCGGCGCGTGCAAGCGCAGCGAGTTCCTCGGCAGTCTTTGGAAGGTTCCCCTCGAGATCGTCACGGAAACGTCGGGCCAGATCGAGCGCCAGATCCCAAGAGATCCCGCGCCTGGCGAGTTCCTGGCGATGCCGTGTGATCGCCTCGGGCAGTATCGCCGCAAGAGCGCGGCCAATTGTCTCGCCAATTGCTGCTGGTGAGCCACTCGCCTCGATGACTTGGACCGAGGACATCGCTACCCGTCTCCTGTCAGAGCCTGCTCACGTGCTCGTCGAGCCTGAGCAGGATCCCAGTAGGCTGGTTGGCGGCTGATCCGCTCTTGGCCACCCATGTATGGTCGGAGCACGGCAG
Source organism: Thermomicrobium sp. (assembly GCA_034435855.1). Taxonomy (GTDB): domain Bacteria; phylum Chloroflexota; class Chloroflexia; order Thermomicrobiales; family Thermomicrobiaceae; genus Thermomicrobium. The sequence continues at coordinate 772 of DAOTWO010000051.1, forward strand.
GGATCTCGATCGATCCATCCGGCTGCTGATAGTTCTCCATGATCGCGATGAGCGTCCGTGGCAGTGCCAACCCCGAACCGTTCAAGGTATGGACAAACTGCGGCCGCGCACCTTCGCTCGGTCGGAAACGGATGTTGGCGCGGCGTGCCTGGAAGTCGCGGAAGTTCGAGCAGGACGACACTTCAAGCCACTCCTGGGAGCCAGGTGCCCAGACTTCCAGGTCGAACTTCTTGGCAGCAGTGAATGACAGGTCGCCGGTACACATCTGAACAACGCGATAGGGTAACTCGAGGTGACGCAGCACATCCTCAGCATCTGCGACCAGCCGCTGCAACTCCTCGTCCGAGCGTTCTGGCTCAACAAACTTGACCATTTCGACTTTCTCGAACTGGTGCACGCGCTTGATGCCGCGCACATCACGGCCAGCGGAGACCTTTTCTTTGCGGAAGCATGGAGTCGCGGCCACAAGATAGATCGGCAATGAGCCAGGTGGCAGGATCTCGTCACGGAAGAGGTTCGTGACCGGGACTTCTGCTGTCGGGATCAGCCAGAGGTCGGTTTCTTCGTCGTGGTAGAGGTTATCGCCAAATTTCGGGAGGTTTCCAGTACCGATCATTGCCTCACGCCGGACGAGGAATGGTGGGTAGACCTCAAGATACCCGTGCTTGGTGACATGCAAGTCGATCATCCACGTGATAAGTGCCCGCTGCAGCCGGGCCAAGTCTCCTCGTAGGACGTAGAAGCGGCTGCCGGCGATCTTGACCCCTCGTTCGAAGTCGATTAACCCAAGTTCCTCGGCCAGTTCCCAGTGCGGCTTGACCGGGAAGTCGAACTGGCGCGGTTCGCCCCAATGTCGAACAACCACGTTAAAGCTTTCATCCGGGCCGACCGGGACATCAGGATCAGGTAAATTCGGTACCTCAAGCAAGAGTGCTTGGAGTCGTTCCTCGACCGCTGCGAGCTCGCGGTCCAGTTCCTCGATGCGGTCACCAAGCGCGCGCATTGCGGCAATCGCTGCCTCCCGTTCTGGGCCGGGTGAGAGCCCAGCGATGCGCCGCGACTCCGCGTTCCGTTGCGCTTTCAGTTGCTCCACCTCGGCAACGAGCCTGCGGCGTCGTTCATCGAGTTCGAGAATCTCGTCAATTGGCGCCTCGGTGTTCAGCTTCCGCAGCGCCTCGCGGATCAACTCCGGATGCTCGCGAATAAGCCTGAGGTCGAGCATGTCTCCCCCTTCGGCAGTGTGTCCCGCCCGAGCACGGATCGCCCGCGCGATCGTTCGAGTTATCGACTGCGCTGACCCTTGACGTCAAGATCGGGGAGGAATTTCAGCCAGCTCTCATGCACTGGTGAGCGGAGCACGCGTTGGACGAGGTAGTACCGTCCTGGGCGTGGCTCGAAAGGCTGGCGCAAGAGCTGCATTCGCGCTTCGGCGAGCGACTTGCCTCCCTTGCGATGGTTGCAGGTCCGGCAGGCACTGACGACGTTCTCCCAGGTGTGCGGGCCGCCGCGGGAACGCGGTACGACATGGTCGATCGTCAGGTCATGGGTGCGCACACCGCAGTACTGGCAGGTGTAGTTATCGCGGAGGAAGACCTCGCGGCGGCAGAGTTTCACGCGTACCGGGGGACGCTTGACCAGGCTCAGGAGGCGGATGACAGAGGGTGCAGGGAAGCGCCGTTGTGCCGAGGCCACCTCATGCTCGTAGGTCTCCAGGATCTCTGCCTTGCCAGAGAGCCAGAGGACGAGCGCCCGACGCACCGTTGCAACATGGAGCGGCTCGTAGTTTTGGTTGAGAACGAGGACTGGTCGATGACCATTGAGGGACACAAGACCATTACCCTGGGAAGAGTAGTCCAAGGCTACGTGACCATTGTCGCGTTGGAGAGGATCGGTGTCCGACAC
>DAOTWO010000052.1:0-6002 GCA_034435855.1 Thermomicrobium sp.
GACTGATGAGGAGATCGACCTGCTTGCCGGGCGACTCCAGCGGTGTGCCGATCATCCAGGTTACGTCTACTTCAACAATGACGCGTTTGCGCATGCGGTGATGGACGCCTGCCGGCTGCGTACGGCGCTCGCTCAGCTCAGGGATGTGCGGTAGCCTGAAGGCGCAGCCACCTGGACGTGATGGCCAACCACGCCTCAGAACGCTAGCCCGAAGAGGCTTATCGGTTCCACCAACCAGGTAGGCCAGCCTGCAGCCGGCGGGTAGTGTCGGGCGCGCGGTGTGAAGCTTGAACCCCCGAATGGGATGATCAACGAACAAGGAGGTCCGCGAGGTCCTTCCGGTTCTTCACTCACACTCGTGGACCTGTGTGCCTGAGATTTCATCGAGATAAAACGTGCTTCCTACCTGCATCCCGCGGAGGCACCGGTCAAATTGTGAACGGATGGTTTGATGCTGAAGTGTTGGCTGCCACCGTGTGTCAAAGGCTTCGTGCAGAATGCGCCCACTAAAAGCAGATGAGGAGGGGAAGCCCAGTGCTGCGGCAATTGTTGGAGCGATGTCAATGACGCCGGCGGGGATCGCACTCGACTCACCGGCACGGATGCCTGGACCGAAAAGCAATGCATACGCCCGAAGATCAAAGGGCGAACCGGCACCATGAGTGGAACGGAGTGCGACCTGTTCGGTCAGAGCGGCGACCGACCCTGGGATACCGTAAGCATTCGGTTTGCTGTCCCACGCTGGACTCACCGCGATCACCGGTAGTCGGCGGAGTGCAAATGGCTCAAATCGACCGCCCCACACCAGACTCAGATCGAGTGTACCGGGCAGATCCGGTGCCAGTTCTGGGTGAGCCAGCACCGCCCCGACCCAAGATTGGTCTAGTAGCCATTCGGTAAGTCTCTGCAGTTCTTGCGGGCGCGGAAGTGATGTGCCAGGGAGCCGGAAGAGAAAGTCAGCAGCCGGCACGAGATTCTTCAAGGCCGGTGTCGGGGGTGCCTCGCGCAGGAGTTCGCGGAGTGACCGATGTCGATGTGGTGTTGACTGTCCATGGTCTGAGAGAAGAAATACGAGAAGATGATCGAGAAATCCTCGTGTTACCAGATCATCGAAGAACCCTTCAAGAAGCGTATCGAGTGCTCGTTGAATATTTAGGCTCTCAGTACTTCCTAAACCAGCAAAGTGGAACGTGGCATCTGGCTCATTGAGCCAGAGTACTGTCACGGCGATCTCAGGATCCGGGAGAAAGAGATCACGGACGGCGGTTAGAGCGTACCGGGCAAGGTCGAGAGAGGGAGCGTCCGGTTCGGGAGGCTCACCGAGTTTCTCACGGAGCGATGCCAGATCAGGAATGCCGAAGGTGCTGCGAGGGTTCACTACTCGATATGGCTGCGTCCGTGCCCAAAGCCAGGTTGAACCGGTTGAGCCAGTTGCTGCTATAGCGAAGCGTTTCCCCTGCTCTGCAAGCAGATCAGCGAGTGGCGCTCGAAGAACGGCTTGCCCATCGGTGAGCTCATCAAGCATTTTCAGTTGTCGGAAGTCACTCGTATCAAGCACGCCGTCCTCTGGCAGACCATCCAGAACCATAACGTTGGAGACAATCCCGTGCTGACTTGGATAGGTTCCGGTGCACATTGTCGTGACTTGCACCCGAGTGTGTGGTGGATAGGCAGCAGTATAGTGCGTCAAGCGTAGCCCCTGACGTTCCAAAGAGGAGAGAAACGGCATGGTGTCGGGGGTGACGAGATCTGGACGGAGTCCATCAAGCACCAGGATCAGGACACGTTCTATACGTTGCATCATAGGGTTCCTCTCAACGTTCGGGAAGCTGTCAGTTGGGTAATAACCCCGCGCGACGGAACTCCACGAGACGGTCTGCGGCTCTCCCGACCTCGCTTCATGGTGCGAGTGTCCTTATGAGGCCGGCGAATGACGAGAGCATGGCTTCTGCTCATAACGTCTTTCCACCATCCCCTGGACATACCGTTATTTAGGAGAAAAATGAAAGATTGTCAGGCCGCAGATCCATATAGTAGAAACTATAGGGTGTCCAGCGCACGGTGCGGCGAATCGCGTAGTGTTCGATTGGGATCCAGAGCACTGTGCCTGGAGCCTCCTCTTCCCAGATATCCAGAGCCTGCTGGAAGGCCTGATACCGGAACTGCTGGTCGAGCGTGCGCCGTTGCTGCTCACCGAGTTCGTTGAAGCGCGGATTCTCAGGAGTCCACCAATCGCGCTGGGTGGCGGTTCCCGGTCCCCAGCGCAGCCAAAACGCTCCCTCGGGGTCCGCGAGATAGTTCGAGTTGGACCAAGATCCAACCATGCGCTCTTCCTTGGGCAGATCAGCCCAGTAGATCAGCTGAACCTCGGCTTTGATTCCGATCTCTCGCCACATCTCAACGATGGCTTGGGCGGCTTCGTTGCCGAGCGTGTAGTAGCCGGGTTTGTTGTTGTAGCGAATTGTGCTCCCGTCGTATCCAGAGGCCTGTACCAACTCCTTCGCACGTTGAGGGTCGTAGGGCAGATAAGGGCGCTGCGTGTTATAGAGGGAGCCATAGTCCTGAAACTGGTGGCTCCGCATGAGCACCGCTTGTCCATTCCAAAGCGTCTTCACCAAGAGTTCGCGGTTGATTGCCAAATTCAATGCCTGCCGGAGACGCTTGTCTTTGAGGACTGGGTGGTTGCAGTTATAACGAAGCACATGACAGTTGGCTAACGGGATGCTGTGAATCTCAATATCGGATGCACGCTGCAGCACCGGAAGCTGGTCGGGAGGCACATTCGTGATAAGGTCAACTTCACCCGCGATGAGCGCCGTGACGCGAGCTTGAATTTCGGGGATCACTTTGAAGATAATCCTTGAAGCCGTTGGCTTTCCCCCAAAGTAGTCATCGTGTGGTTCAAGGATGAGCCGATCGTCCGGAACAAATTCCGCCACACGATACGGACCTGTCCCGACGGGACGGCGAGCGAACTCATCCATCCCGAGTTTTTCATATGCTGCTCTCGGCAAAAGCCAACCACCCCAGGAGGATATTCGCTTCTCAAAGATGGGATCAGGATACTTGGTGATGAAACGGATATGACGAGAGTCGAGTGCCTTCACCTCAGCCACCGTACTGAAGTAGCTGGCCGCTTCTCGTAGCGGGTCCGGAGTATTCTGCAAGAGGCGTTCGAAGGTGAAGAGAACATCGTCTGCCGTGAGCTTTGTCCCATCGTGAAACTTCACATCTTCACGGAGCGTGAACTCAATCGTAAAATCGTCCAGCCGTTTCCACTCCTGTGCGACCCAAGGAACGAGTTGGAACCCATTGCCCGGCTGTGGGCCAGACAAGAAGTCTCGCCGAATCAAGTAATCGAAGATAGAATAAGTCACACGCGTGCCAACGTTCGACAATTGCTGGTGCGGATCAAGGTTGGGCGGTAGTCCCTGAACGCCGATCCGTAGCACCGGCCGTTGTTTGATGACCGTCGGTGTGGTCCCCCGTGGTGTGGCAGCCGGCATTGATTGTTGGGTGGATGTGCTGCCAATCCCGGCCGTTTGGCTCGTCGCAGGTGCGCTCGTCCCTTGGCTCTGATTACCACAGGCAGCGAGCAGTGTACTCCCAAGGGCAATTGTGCCAATCAGTAGGTCTCGCCGTGTGAATCGATTCCTTCGAGTGTCCTGACATGATCTACTCATCGGCTCCTCCCTTCTGCTTCTACAATTTCTCTCCTCTCTGACTATACTCATCACCTATTTCTTCCATTTTTCCAGTGTCTGTGATTGTCCTCTCTTCAGCTGTCTTGTGTCAGTCATTTCGATAGGCTCACAAGGCGTGGCCACTCTTCAGCGTCGCCCACGTATTGCCGGATCGGTGACATCACGCAGCCAATCCCCCAATTCGTTGAAAGCCAAAGTAAGGAGGATGAGCGTCATCCCAGGAAAGAACGGGAACCACCAAGCTATCTGTAGGTAATTTCGTGCTTCACCGAGGAGGTTCCCCAAGCTCGGTGTTGGTGGTTGGACACCAATGCCAAGAAAGCTGAGGGAGGATTCCAGCAAAATGAGACTTGTTAAGTGGAGTGTGGCCATGACCAAAAGCGGCGCCACCTGGTTCGGGAGAACATGCTGAAACACGATCCGTGCTGGATGAGCTCCAAGTCCGTGCGCGGCAAGAACGTAGAGTTCCTGCCTCACACGCATGGTGTTTGCTCGCGTCACCCGTGCGTACTGCTCCCAACCGCTCAGCCCAAGGAGCGGAATCAAGACGGTCATGCCCGTGCCAAATAAGGTGAGGGCAACAAATGCGATCGCAATAAAGGGCACGGCGAGCCAGAAGTCGATTAAGAAGCCGACGACCTGATCAAACACTCCTCGACGGTAACCAGCGACAATCCCAAGCGAAGTTCCCAGCAAGGCGCTGATCAACATGCCAAGCAGCGCGAGAGACACGGAAATACGTGTTCCGGCGAGAATGCGTGCCAAGAGATCCCGACCCAGATGGTCCGTGCCAAGAAGATGCGTGATCGAACCGCCAAATCCCCACGGCGGGGTGAGCCGAGCGAGCAGGTTTTGAGCAGTAGGACTCGGAAGGGGTAAGGTGGGTTGCAGCAAAGCGAATGTAAATAGGGCACCCAACCAGGTGAGAGCAGCCACTGTGGTCAGGGGAAGTCGTCGCCGACGAGAACGGCGCTGGCGGTTCAGTAACACATCCTTTGTGGCAGTGGCGACTCTTGCTGTGGGCGCCATCATGCTGACCTATCCCTCCCGGATTCGCGGGTCGAGTAGACCATAAGCCAGATCGGTGAGCAGGTTAACGCTCACGACGGAGACAACGATGAGAAACACCCCGTACTGCACCACGGGAAAGTCACGCAGTTCCGCCGCGTCTGCGAGGAGCCGGCCTATTCCCGGCCAGGCAAAGATCGTTTCGGTGATTACTGCCCCGGCTATGGCTACCGCAAGCTGCAGACCCAAGACCGTGATGAGGGTGAGTGCACTGTTGCGTGCAATGTGATCCAAGAGAACCCGGAAGAATGGCAACCCCTTGGCATAGGCAGTTCTCACGTAGTCCGCGCGCAGGACCTCCAGTACTGCTGACCGGGTATACCGTGTCAAGCTTGCCGTGCTAAAGCTGGCAAGAGTCACAGCCGGCAAAATGAGGCTTGTCGGTTGCTCTCGTCCGCCCGTGGGCACTATCCGAAGGTAGTAAGCGAACACCAAGATGAGCAGCAGACCAAGCACAAAATTTGGGGTACCTTGTCCAAGTGCTGCCAGAGCGACGATAATTCGGTCGGTGAGTCGTCCGGCGTGAAAGGCGGCGAGTGTGCCAAGCGTGATCCCAAGTACGGTCGCCACTCCCAACGCTGTTAGCCCTAGCTGGAGGGTTGCGGGAAGTCTCTCGTGGACTACTTTGGTGGCTGGCCGTCGTTCGCGCAGTGATCGCCCAAAGTCGCCATGGGCAATCTGCCAGAGGTATCGCGCATACTGGAGGGCGATTGGGTCGTCGAGCCCCCAAGCCTGGCGCAGCGCATGAACTGCTTCGCTCGAGGCTTCTGGTCCCAGGAGTGCCTGGGCGGGATCTCCGGAAAGACGAAGTCCGACGAAGACTGCCGTCACCGCAAGCCAAATCGTCAAGACGGCTCGAATCATCCGCGTTGCTGTGTAACGAAGCACGTGTTCATGCCTTCCTTCCCTGCTGTTGAGTGTCTGACAGGAACGCTTCAGAACTTGGCGATTGCGTTACAGTCCTGTGGCAAGTTCGTGAACCAGGCTAGGCGGTGTTATGCTCGTTCGGTGAATGTCTGGAGGAAACAGTGGGAAAGGTCGTTGCCATTGAGTGCCTACCGGTACTGAGTAACGAGCTCCGCCGAGCTGGGAAGCGGATCGTGCTGACGAACGGGCATTTTGATCTCCTCCACGTGGGGCATCTTCGTTCCCTCGAAGCTGCCCGGCGACTTGGTGATGTCCTCGTTGTCGCGGTGAATGACGACGCTTCCACGCGTCGACGCAAGGGAC
>DAOTWO010000053.1:0-5981 GCA_034435855.1 Thermomicrobium sp.
CCCGGCTCGGAGTTATATCCAGACCACCGTCCGACCCCGAGCTTCCGGCTTGGTTTCACGACGCTCTCGATCGAGGCGATGCTTGTCGGTGCGGAGCGGCTGGGGCGAGCACTTCGGGCAGCACTCGTCGAGGCCGCGGGTCGCTGAGGAGTGCTCAGGTTAGTTGCAGGGACTGAGCGTGTTTTTGCCTGCTCCTCGGCGGTTCGTCCTGGGGGAAGGTTTCATTGGTGCATGGCGTGCCAGGCATGCAGGGTGTCGTGCTCGTGACGTTCCTGACGGCACCGGTACCGACGGGTTGACCTTTCGTCGTTGTGATCACGGCGACCTGTTTTGACCCGGGTCCGCATTGACCATGCGTGCGAGTTTCCGTCTGCTGTGGGCACAGATTTTCTGTGGCTCGCGGCTGAGCGGACAACTCCTTTTGCCGATCCACCCCTCCGAGCGGTCGAGGTGAGAAGGACAGAAAGTTCTTTTGGCCGTACGACTGCCGTTGGTGGTTTGGGCCAGGATCGAGGGGGGTGCGATCGAGCTTTGGGAATTGTGGGTGAGGGAGACGCCGCAAACGGACTGCCGAGCAGTGATCGCGCACAGGCGCGTTCCTTCACCATACTCGGCAGATGAGTCCTTTGAGATACTCGCCTTCGGGGAATGACAGACGGACTGGATGGTCAGGAGCTTGTCCCAGTCGCTCGAGAATCTGGACCTCACGGCCAGCATCCTCGGCGGCAGCGAAGACGATCTTTTGGAAGAGATCTGCGGAGACTAGGCCGGAACAGGAGAACGTTACGAGAATTCCGCCTGGCTCGATAAGGTGGAGTGCCTGCAAGTTAATGTCCTTGTAGCCGCGTGCCGCGCGTTCCAGATGTGCTTGCGCGAAGGCAAATTTGGGGGGATCGAGGATTACAGCCTGGAAGCGGCGCCCACTGGCACGGAACTGGCGGAGAACTCGGAAGGCGTCACCTTCGACGTTCTCGAAGCGACTGGCAGGGAAACCATTGAGATGCACATTGGCGGCCGCCTCGGCGAGTGCCTCGGCAGACGTATCGAGATTGACGACAGATTCCGCACCGGCGGCGAGTGCGTAGACTGCGAAGGCACCGGTATAGGAAAACGCGTTCAGTACTCGTGCTCCCGCAAGATAGGGAGCAACGCGCCGCCGATTCTCGCGCTGGTCGAGGTAGAAGCCAGTCTTTTGCCCGTGCCGGATGTCGACGCGGAACAGGTGCCCATGCTCCCGGATGACGATTCGTTCCGGCGGCATCTCCCCATGGCGTACACCATCCGCGGAGGGTAATCCCTCCTTCGCCCGCACATCGAGATCGCTGCGCTCGTAGATCCCAGTGGGATGGCAGCGCTCGGTGAGGATGCGCACCAGGAGTTCCTTCTGCCGCTCGATGCCGAGTGTCAGCGACTGGATGACGAGAAAGTCTCCGTAGCGGTCAACGATGAGGCCTGGGATCCAATCACTCTCAGCATAGACAAGTCGGTAGGCGTCGGTGATCTCGTCGAGCCTCAGGAGGTGCCGTGCGGCGAGTGCGCGGTCGATGCGGCGTTCCCAGAACGACTCGTCGATCGCTTCCTCAGGGTTCCAGGTGAGGAGCCGGACGATGATCTGGGAACGGCGGTTAAGGTATCCGCGAGCGAGCCATTCGCGCTCGCTGCTGTAGACATCGATGATTTCGCCGTCCCCGATGCGTCCTTCCAGCTCGGCGACCGCGCCGGAGAAGATCCACGGGTGGTGGCGACGCACTGGACGATCGTGACCAGGTTTCAAAATGAGACGTGGGTGTCTCATGAGGTACTCGCGCTCCCGCGGTCAGGTATCAGTCAGGAAACTTGCTCCGCCTGGAGAGGCTCTTAGGCAATTGGCAGCGTAGCCATCTGATAGGTGCGCCACACGTGAGCACCAGCACGACCGTAGAAGGTGGCGAGCTCGGTCCAGTCGATCACGACCCAGCGTGCGCCAGTCCGGCGCAGCTGCTCAAGTGCTCCACGCACCATAGCCAGGCCGAGCCCTTGTTTGCGATGCGCGGCGGCAATGCCGAGCGGACCAAGACCAGCGACTGCGCCCGGCAAGGCTTGGGCCCAGAAAAGGCTTGGCGGAGGTGGCCACTGGCCGGGATGATGGGTTGCGGCGAATCCGATGAGTTCGTGGTTGCGACGTAGCCCGAGAACAGTTGCGCCCGCTTCGTAGGCCTCGGTGACATCAATTTCCCACTCACCAGGGAATTCCCGGGCCAGGAAAGAGAGCATCTCGTCGCGCGGTGCTGGTTCAAGAGTGATGCCCGCCGGCCAGTTGATGGCAAGAGACGGTAATGTGAGATCGACGAGAAGGTCATGGAAAACTTCGCGCGGGAATGCGCCTGCTCGTCCCAGGAACTGCCAAGTAGCAAGTGGCGCTGTGGTGGGAATACCAGGGACAAGGTGGCCTGGTCCTCCACCTAAGACGAGCGCATGGTACCCGTGTGCCCTGGCGTGAGCAGTTGCCTGGTCAAGGAGCCTGCGGCCAATGCCTTGGCGACGCGCGGACCGGGTAACGACAAACAGGGTGACGAATCCGACGCCCTGCGGGAACCAGGCGAGTGAGGGGAGCCGCACAAGGAGAGCTCCAAGAACACGCTCGCTTTGGCGTGCGACCCATCCTGCTGCTGGTTCACGCGGAGCTGGCCGCCAACGCTGGAGCAGGAGTTCAGGCGAGAGCGGTAGATGATCCCCGAACTCCTCGTTCCAGAGTTTGGCGATGGCAGTTGCGTCTTCGTCCCGATATGGTTCGATTGCCCAGCTCATCATGCCCCCGAACGGGCTCCTGCCCTCTCAGGTGAGCGCTGCCGGCCAGCGCTGTGCCAACTCGAGGATTGGGCCGGAAACCAGACCCAGCGCAAGGGTTGCGACGGCCATGAGGGTGAGCCCAAGCCCGAGCAGCGGAGTTCGGACCGGGCGCCAGGTGCCACCCGGTTCCTGAAAGTACATCTGGGTAACGACACGCAGGTAAAAGAAGGCAGACACGGCGCTCATCACAACGATAGCGACAGCGAGCCAGAGCTGCCCGGCTTCGATCAGCGCGAGGATCACGTAGTACTTCGCGTAGAACCCGAGCAGCGGGGGCATCCCCATCAACGAAAGCATAAAGATCGCCATGGTCAGTGCCGCGAGCGGAGCCCGCCCAGCGAGGCCAGCAACGTCGTCAAGCGTCGTTCCCAGCCCGCGCTCCTGTAGCCAAGCAATGACGCCGAAAGCGCCGATGTTCATAAAGGCATACGCAAAGAGATAGAAGAGAACACTTCCCACACTGCGGTCGCCTGCCAGTCCGGTTGTGAAGGCTGCAAGGCCGGCCAACATATAGCCGGTGTGGCCGATGGCTGAATACCCTAGCATCCGCTTGAGGTCGCGCTGAGCGATAGCCACGACGTTCCCGTACACCATGGTGATGAGGGCGAGGATCCCAAGGAGCCCTGCCCACTGGTCGCTCAACGGCTGCAGCCCCTGAACCAGAACCCGTGCCACAGCGGCGAAGCCAGCGACCTTAGGGACAACCGACATGTAGGCGGAGACGGGAGTCGGCGCACCCTGATAAGCGTCTGGCGTCCACATGTGGAACGGGACGGCCGCGATCTTGAAGCCCAGCCCAACTGCCAGGAGCAGCAGTGCAAGCAGGAGCGCTGGATCGAGTGGTTGGCCAGGCGTGACAACAGTCCGCAGCGTGTGGGCAATATCGCTGAGTACGATGCTGCCAGTCAGCCCGTAGACCCAGGCCATGCCATAAATGAGGATGGCACTGGCGAAGGCACCCAACAGGAAATACTTGAGTGCTCCCTCCACGCTGGTCAGGCGCCGCCGAGCGAAGGCAGTGAGGGCGTAGACGGCGACGGCGCTCATCTCGAGACCGAGCAGGAGGAGGATGAAGTCACCCGCGGCGCCCACGACCATCGTTCCTAAAACCGAGAAGAGGAGTAGGGCGAGATATTCAGCGAGGCCGACACCAGGCTCGAGTCCAGACTCGGTGTATCCAGCCGAGACGAGGACGGAGAGGATACCTGCGACGAGCGCGATGAGCGAAACAACCAGCGCGAACCAGTCCGCACGATAGCTGATACCGAACGTGGTTGCTCCCTCTCCCCAGTCAATGGTCGCCAATGAGGCGAGTGCGAGGAGCTGGCCGACCAGTGCGAGTGGAAGAGCTGTCTGGCGAGCCGCGCGCTCGCTTACGGCATCAATGGCAAGCAACAGGACGATCGTGCCAAGAACGATCAACGGTGGGACGAGCAGCGACCACTCAGGTGCGACGAGGCGCAGCGGCATCGTCGATCTCCCCTCACATGCTCTCGCCGGTGACTGCGGCGAGGATCGCGCGCAACGAAAGCTCGATCACGTCGAGCACTGGCAGCGGGTAGACACCTACCCAGAGCGTGAGCAGTGCCAGAGGCGCAAGCGTCAGTGCTTCGCGCCACGTCACATCTGGGAACGTGCGCGGATCGGGCATATGCTGGTCCGTGTCACCGCCACCAGCGACCGGTGGGACACCCTGGGTGATGGCCATGCGGAGTTCTGGGTCGTCTGGATCAGGTGGCTCACCAGGAGCCCGGACAAGTGCGACACGTTGATACACGCGGAGCATGTACCAGGCAGCGAGGATAACGACCGCCGTCCCGAGCACGCCGGCCCAGCGGTAGCTCTGGAAACCTCCCAGGAGGGCGAGGAACTCACCGACGAAACCGCTGAGACCGGGAAGACCGAGAGAGGCGAGGGCGAAGAACCCGAAAAATGCCGCGAAAATCGGCATGTTGCGGGCGAGGCCACCGAAAGCGGCGAGTTCACGGGTGTGCGCCCGCTCATACAGCACGCCGACAAGAAGGAAAAGTGCGCTGGTCACAAAGCCATGGCTGAGCATGACCACCATGGCGCCACTGAGTCCCTGGTGGTTCAGTCCAAAGATGCCGAGCGTCACAAAGCCCATATGACTGACGGAGGAATATGCCACGAGCTTCTTGAAGTCGCGCTGGACAAGCGCCATGAGTGCACCATAAAGGATGGCGATCACCGAAAGCACGACGATGGCCGGTGCCCAGCGCTGCGTCGCCTCTGGGAAGAGCGGCAAGTTGAAGCGCAGGAATCCGTATCCCCCCATTTTGAGAAGGACCCCGGCCAGGATCACGGAGCCCGCAGTCGGAGCCTCGACGTGGGCATCAGGAAGCCAGGTATGGAACGGCCACATAGGGACCTTGATTGCGAAGGCGAGAAAGAAGGCGAGGAACGTCCAGAACTGGAAGGTCGAACTGTAGGTGCCCTGGGCGAGTTCTAAGACATCCAGTGTGCGGATGCCGGTCTGCTGGAAGTACTCTTGGTAGAGCGCGACGATCCCCACCAGCATTAGGAGGCTCCCGGCCAGCGTGTACAGGAAGAACTTCACAGCGGCGTAGACACGGTTGGCGCTGCCCCAAACTCCAATGATCAGCGCCATAGGGATCAGCACGATCTCCCAGAAAACGTAGAAGAGGAAAAGATCAAGGCTGACGAAGACTCCCAGCATGCCGGTTGCCAGGAGCAAGAGCGTTATGTAGTACTCGCGGACGCGATGACGGATTGGATCCCAGGAGGCGATGACAGCGATTAGGGTGAGGAGCGTGGTGAGTCCGATCAGCGGTGCGCTGATCCCGTCCACCCCCAGCCGGTAGGCGATGCCGAGCTCCGGTAACCATTCGAAACTCTCTGTGAATTGCATGTCGGCTCGGCCGGGGTCGAAACGAAGGAGCATTGCCAGCGAAAGGGCGAAGGATACTCCGCTTGCAACGAGCGCAATCCAGCGCACAGCTCGTGCCGAGGCATTCCCCCACAGGAAGAGAATGACTGCCCCGACAAGCGGGCTGAAGGTGATCAGACTTAAGATCGGCAACCGTTCCACCACTCACTCCCCTGCGCCAGCGTTCAACGGAAGAGCGTACTGCCGAAAGCCAGATATATCCCGACCAGCAAGACCGTGCCGA
>DAOTWO010000054.1:0-9163 GCA_034435855.1 Thermomicrobium sp.
ACTACTCGCTGCGCTCTCTCTTCAAGGACGAGCAACGCAAGCTTCTCGACATCATTCTCACCTCCACGCTTGCGGAAGCAGAGGAGCTGTATCGCCACTTATACGAGGATAGTCAGCCTTTGATGCGGTTCCTCGCCGATTTGGGTGTCCCAATCCCCCGTGCCTTCCTGATCGCCGCTGAGATGACGGTCAACGCGGAGCTCCGCCATACCCTGGCCGAACCGCGTCCCTCCGTCGAGCAGCTGGAGCAGCTGTTCCAAGAGGCAGACGTCTGGCGACTCACACTCGACCAACCTGGACTCGCTTACGCGCTCCAGGAGGCACTCGAAGCACTCGCCCAGGAGTGGCGTCACCAGCCGGACGATCTGAAGCTTTTGGACACCCTGACGGGCTTGGCCAAGGTGACGAGCCACCTGAGTGAACCAGTCAATACGTGGCGTGTCCAGAACATCGCGTACGAACTGCTGCAGCGCGCGCTCCCAGAACGACGCTGGCGCGCCCAGCGCGGCGAGCAAGCGGCACGGGAATGGCTCGAGCGTTTCCGCACACTCTGCGACGTTCTCGGGATTGCATTCGAGACAGCAGAAGCCGATCTCACCGTCTCGTGAGCAGCCAAAAGCGGCGAAGCGCCTGCCGTTCGACGCGCGCACGCTCCACTGCTTCCTCATGCGCCACCCGCGCGAGTGCGTCGTCGAGCGGCTCCAGGCTGCCAACCCATCCGTGCAGGGTGAGCGCACAAGCGATCAGGTGATCGGCCAGTTGCGGGTTCTTCGGCAGTACTGGTCCGTGAAGGTATGTGCCAATCGCATTACGGTACCGGCACCCCTCCGTTCGATCCTTGCCGTTATTGCCGTACCCGATCCGGACCGTGCCGAGCGGACGAGCACCAGGGCCAAGAAAGGTGCGCCCACTGTGATTCTCAAAGCCGACCAACTCGCCGAAGTCGGGGGAATCCACGACCACGTTCCCAATCATCCGCCGTGATCCCGCAACGGTCCAGGCGTCAAACACGCCGAGCCCGGGGAGCTCCGGTCCCTCATGCGGTCGGTAGAACCGACCGAGCAGCTGATATCCGCCACAGACCGCGAGGAGCGGCACTCCTCGCTCGATTTCGCCTCGCAAGACCTCCCCCTTGAGACCTTGAAGGTCCTCAGCCGCGGCGATCTGCTCTCGGTCTTGTCCCCCGCCCCAGAAGAAGAGGTCACAGCGACCCGGTTCGAGCGGCTCCCCGACTCCGATTTCGACCACCTCCGTCTCGATGCCTCGGCGACGACATCGCTCGACCAGGGCCAGGACGTTGCCACGATCACCGTAGATGTTCATCGTGCGCGCATACAGCCAGCAGATCGTCAAACGCACGACGTCCCTCCGTCACTGCGCCCAGAATTCGCCCGCTACACCCCGTCGGGCTAGCTCCCGACGGAGCTCCAGCATCGCCGTGTAGGTTGCGAGTACCCAGCCACAGCCATCCGGGGGGAGAGTCGCCAGCCAACGATCGAGTGCTTCCACGACTCCAGGATAGCGTCCACAGGGCTCGATCCCTGCATAGGCGAGTCGGAGGGCAATCTCCCCGCTCCGGATCCCACCGGTGCTGACCGGCACCGAGAGTACTCGCAGCGCCTCCAGATCGACATCCCAAAGCCAGGAGACGTCACGTCCGTCCGCATCGAGGTCATTGATCACAATGAGCACTGGGCAGTGTCTCTTTGTTGACACGAGGAGCCGGATCGCCTCATTGAACCCCGTCGGGTTCTTGATGAGGAGCAACGTGAGCTCGCGTCCCGCCAACCGAACACGCTCTTGCCGCCCGAAGGCTGCTGGGACCTCGGCCAGTGCCGGAACCAGCGTTTCTGGCGCGAGCCCGAGCGCAAATCCCGCACTCATCGCTGCAACGAGGTTGTACGCGTTGTAGACACCGGAAAGCTGACTGCGCACCGCGAATGTCCGATTGCCCCAGTCCACATCGAGCGCAAGTCCGGCCGGCTCTTGCCGTACCGTCCGCGCCACAACCGTCGGCGCCGGTCGGGCCAAGGCACAAGCACGACAGCGATAGCGCCCGAGGTGCCCGAGGAAAACTCGTTCGTACTCGAGCGAGGCCCCACAGCGCGGGCAGAGTCGCCAATCAGCCGCATGTGGGAGCGTTGGCAGCGCCACTGCGGGATCCTCCAGCCCGAACGTCCACCGACGCTCCTGGAAGCCTGCAGTCAACTCAGCCAAGATTGGATCGTCAGCATTCACGACCACGGTGGCATCTGGTAAGAGTTCGTCCAGCGCCCTCCGCCAGGTTCGTGCAATCGTCTCCAGCTCTCCATACCGGTCAAGCTGATCTCGGAACAGGTTGAGCAGAACGAGCATGCGCGGCTTCACCGCCCTGACCACGGCTGGGAGGGCAAACTCGTCGACCTCGAGCACCGCGATATCACCATCCAGCCGCCCCAACCAGTCTGTGGCCTCAAGGAATGTCGCTGCAATACCCCGCGGCAGATTGCTGCCAGAACGGTTGTGCACGACGTGAAGGCCACTGGCCCGGAGCGACTCGGCGAGGAGACGCGCGGTCGTCGTCTTCCCGTTCGTCCCAGCAATGACAACGGCACCAGACGAGAGCTTCCTTGCCAGCGTCGTCAGGAGATCAGGTGCAAGGCGCAGCGCGATGAGTCCAGGCAAGGCCGTTCCCCCGCCAAGCCCGGAACGCCGCATTGCCCACGCGACGATTCGCCCCGTGACGATCGCCAAGCGCGTGGTCATCCGTACCATCCCACCTACTGGCTTGCTTGGCCGAGAAGGACGCTCACGGACTCGAGCGAACGAAACTCGACGAGTGGCCGCACCGTCAGGCGGAGCTCGTCCTCGGCGACCTGCCGTGTGCCCCCAGTCACAACCCCGATGACGAGTCCAGGGGGGATCCCAGCTGTCCGTCCTGATGTCACCACGAGCTCCCCCTGGCGAACCGGGGTATCAGGCGGTAAGTGCCGGAACTCGAGCGAGCCGTTCTCGCGCCAGCCACGCCCGTACACGATCCCTTCCGCCCCGGAGTCCAGGAGACGAGCGCCGAGTTGTATGGTTGGGTCGGTGAGCACTGTGACCTGCGCCCGATCGCTCTCGACACGCGTGACGATCCCCACCATCACGCTCGGGTTCAGCACAGCCATGCCCACCCGGATTCCCGCGTCCGCCCCCTGGTCGATGATGAACACGCGTTGCGGTTGTTCCGGATCATACCCGATGACGCGTGCCGGTACGAGCTGGAGCCCGGGATGCTCCTGCTGGAAACGGAGTTGGGCACGCAGCTGTTCGAGTTCCTGTTGCGCCTGCCGCAGCTTTGCAACTTCGGCGAGAAGCGCGTCACGCTCACTGCGCAGGCGTTCCACTTCTTGGCGAAGTTCGTCGTCACTCGCCCAGATTGGAAACGAGACTCTGCCCAGCGCAGGAGCGAGCAGGCGCTGTGCCTCAGTGACGAGGGCGACGAGAGGAGCTTTGACGGTCGTCAGCCGTTGCTGTCGGTCGAGGAGGACGACGGCAGCGAGGACCATCACAACTGTCAAGATGAGCAGCGAAGCACGCCGGAGCGTGACGGGCATTCCTCACCGGTCTCGTCTTCATGTCGTCGACGTCGAGGTCGCTGGTGTCCGCCGTTGTTGCGTACCCTGCAAGGCGCGCTGGTACAGGTGGAGCGCTTCCGCAACGCGTCCGGTACCGCGTGCCACGCAGGTGAGCGGATCGTCGGCAAGATACACCGGGATGCGGAGTTCGGCTTGCAGGCGCTTATCGAGCCCCATGAGGAGCGCACCACCGCCGGCAAGGACGATCCCGCGTTCCATGATATCGGCCAGGAGCTCTGGCGGTGTCTCCTCGACGCAGGAGCGAACTGCTTCGATGATCTGGTTCACCGGGCCGGCGATCGCCTCGCGGATCTCAACCGAACTCACCTCTACCGCCTTCGGCAAGCCGGTCAGGACGTCACGCCCGCGGAGGACAACGCGTCGCTCTTCCTCAAGCGGGTACGCCGACCCGGCAGCGATCTTCGCATTTTCTGCCGTCCGCTCGCCAATGATCAGGTTATGGTCACGCCTGGCCCACTGCACGATGGCCTCGTCGATCTCATCTCCTGCCACGCGGATCGATCGGTTGACGACGATTCCACCCAGCGAGATGACGGCCACCTCCGTCGTGCCACCACCGATGTCCACGATCATACTGCCGACCGGCTCATTGATCGGCAGCCCGGCTCCGATTGCTGCCGCCATCGGTTCCTCAATCGTATAGGCTTCGCGCGCTCCCGCACTCAATGCCGCGTCCTTCGCCGCCCGCTTTTCGACCTCGGTCACCCCGGAAGGGATCCCAATCACAACGCGTGGGTGTGGGGTCAGGAGCTGCTGGGAGTGCACCTTGCGGATGAAGTAGTGCAGCATCACTTCGACGGTATCGAAGTCGGCGATCACCCCATCCTTGAGCGGACGGACAGCGACAATCGACTCCGGGGTCTTCCCAACCATCGCCTTCGCTTCGACACCGACCGCGAGCACGCGCTTCGTCTTCTTGTCGACGGCCACGACGGACGGCTCGGAGATCACAATCCCCTTCCCGCGCACGTAGACCAAGGTGTTCGCCGTGCCCAGATCGATCCCGAGATCACGGCTGAACAACCCGAACAGTGCGCTGAGCGGTCGAATCATCCTTTTGCCCTTCCTCCCACCGGCTTCTACCGAAGGTAGAGTGCCGGGTCTTGGTAGACGCCGTTGTACATGATGATGAAGTGAACGTGTGGCCCGGTCGAATAGCCGGTGCTCCCCATCGGCCCGATATATTGTCCCTGATTGACCCACTGCCCCACCTGCACCGGCGGGGGTTCAGCCATATGCCCATACCACGTCACGAAACCGTTCCCATGGTCAATCGCCACGGCATAACCGAGCCCATAGTTGTTCCAGCCACTAAAGATCACCGTGCCACTGTCGGCCGCCACAATCGGTGTGTACATGTTGTTGGCGATATCCCAACCGTTGTGGCGGGCATGGAAGTATTGCGTGATCACCCCAGTCGTTGGCCAGATAAACGAGCCACGTGGTGCCTGCCGCTGCGCTGGCGGGCTGCTGGGTGCCGACGCTGGCGGCGCACTCGGGGCAGGCGGCGGGGGTGGTGGAGGTGGTGGCGGTGGTGGTTCACCACCTGGAATCATCACCAGCTGCCCCACGCGGAGCACCCCATTCGGGCCAATCCCGTTCATCGGGTAATCGCGGATCGCTTCCGGTTTCACACCCCAGTACTCGGCCAGCGATTCGATTGTGTCGCCCTCTTTGACCTTCACCATCACACCATCGGTCGGCAGGATAGCCAGCTGCTGGCCCGGATAGATGAGCTCAGGATCGGGCAGAGAGTTTGCCCAGGTAATTGTCTGCACTTTGAGCCCGAAGCGCTGCGCGATCTTCCAGAGCGTATCTCCCTCTTGCACCGTGTACATAATCACCCGGTCTCGACTCGGCATCTTCCCGCCGGGAACCATGATGAGCCGGTTGGGTACGAGGTCCGTATCGCGTTGCACACCGTTCGGCTCATACCCGGTGATCGCCTCCGGCGTGACGCCATATCGGGCCGCCACCGACTCCAGCGTGTCACCCTCACGCACCACGTGCAACATCCCGTCGACCGGCGGCACACGCAGCTGCAGCCCGGCTGGCAGTGGAGCGCCCGGGTCGAGCAAGTTGTTTGCCCAGAGGAGCGTCTCCACGCTCCGCCCCGTCGCACGGGAGACGTCATAGATCGTCTCACCGGCACTCGTCACGTACGTGTCGAGCACCAAGACGTCTGGCTTGACCGCTAACCCACCGGTCGCGAGGTATCCGAGTCGAGGATCGCTAACGCTGAGACTTGCAACCTGCGCGACGGGTTGCCCTTGCATCCCAGTGACGCCATCCCACACCGCCGCGATCTGATCCGTACCGGCAGCCACCCGCACTGGCAGCGGTCGTCGCCAGAACCCACCGCCGAGCGTGACAACAACGACACAGGTCAGGACCGCAACGTGGAGCACCCACCGCCCACGCAACCGTGGGTGCCGAACAGGCACTGATGCTGCGCGCGAGACGATCGCTCGTGCGGTAGCACGACCTGTCGGCCGCTGGATCGGGGCGAGCACAGGAGCCCCACCCACTCTCCTATTCCCTGACGCGCGCTGGATCAACCAAGGCTCCCGAGCGCCGTTGATCCCATCCCCAACCGTGTGGCTGCCACCGACCGTCTCGCCTTGTGGTGCACGCCGATCCAGCCCAGAAACGCTGGCACCATTCGTCTCAGCGGGGGAACTGTTGCTGACCGACCCCCTCCCGTTTGGGACGACCTCCTCACGTTTCGGCTCAGGGGACCATCCGAAACGGACAGTGGTCGGAGTACCGGTCGATTCCTGGTTGCTTTCCGACGGCGGGTGCTGCGGCATCGGGTTCGCCCGGCTTCCCTTCCCTTGGCCCTACGCCGAATCTGTGCGTCCTGATGCCGAACTCGCCAGTTCCCCTATTCTTACGCGCAGCATAACACGCACTCGCGATTGCGTCAAATCGCGAGTGGCAAGTTCGGCAGTTTTCGCATCACCAGATAGTCCCTTTTCCCCGCCATGTAGGCGTGACAACAATCCGCAGAACGCAAACCTTGCCCCTCCGAAGCATCACATGGCATCCCTAAGGCACAGAGGACCCATTGCGTTTCACAAAAATGCCACTTTGCGCTACTATGGGGTCGGTCGTGGGAGAGTGAGGGCGTCAACTCCGATGCAGCACGAGCAACGAACAACGATTGCACCGAGTACTGTCCGCTACCTCCCGTCAACCATTCACGCCATCGTGAATCCGGTCGCTGGGAGTGGTCGCCCAGCGCGCGCCTGGCCATCCATCCGCCAGCGGCTGGAACAGCTTGGGCTTCGGGTCGAGGAGCTTCATACCGCGGAGCCCGGCGCTGCCACCCACCTCGCGCGCCACCTAGTCCAGAACGGAGTACGGGAACTCCTCGTCGTTGGTGGTGACGGAACGCTGAACGAGGTGGTGAATGGGATCCTCGATCAAGACGGCCATCCACTTGGGCCAGTCACCTTGACCATTGTCCCATGTGGCACCGGCCGCGACTTCCCCCGCTTGTTCGGAATCGCTCGACCGGAACAGGCTATCGATCTCTTGCGCTGGGGAGAGACCTGCCGGGTTGACATAGGCTCTCTGCACTTCCGCGACCCCGCCGGTCTGCCACGCACGCGATTCTTTGTCAACATGGCTGATATCGGCCTTGGCGCGGAGACGGCCGCCTGGGTCAGCCACTCGACCAAACAGCTCGGCGGGTTTCTGGCCTACCTCGTCGGCGCGACGCGCACGATCTTGCGCCACCGGGCCGCTCCGCTCTCCATTACCGTCGATGGTCGCCAGGTTTTTGAAGGCCCGGCGCTCATGGTTGCGATCGCCAACGGTCGCTTTCACGCCGGGGGCATGCGCATCGCCCCGATGGCCTCGGTCACCGATGGGCAACTCGAGGTATTCGTGCTACGTAACGTCTCGCGGCTGGAACTCCTCGGCTCCTTACTGCCAGCTGTCTACCGCGGGGCACACGTGGGGCATCCGGCTGTCGAGCATTGGAGCGGGCGTACGGTCCGCGTCGAGGCAGCTGAGCCGATCCGCGTCGAGATGGATGGCGAACCGGTGGGGACAACCGACATCGAAGCACGCGTCGTGCCACGCACCCTAACACTCCGTGTCCCTCAGGGCACCTGCCCATCGAGCGGTTGACCGTCGCTCCTCCCCTCTGCCACAATCGAACGGTGTGGGTGCATTTGCCCGCGACTTTCGCTGGATCAAGGAGAACGAGTAGCACGATGACGACCGAACAGCGGATCTTCAACCAAACCGAGGCCCTGGCCGAAGCGTTACGCATCCTCGCCGAGGAGCCAGAAACCGGCACGTTTACGATCTATGGCGACCCTCCGAGCGACCAGCTCCGATGGTTCATTGATGGACTCCGACGTGAGCTCGAGCGACGAGGACATGAGTATCATCCCAAGCCGATCCCCGACATCCGACTCGTGCTCAACGTCTTCCCGCACGATCGCCCTGCCCGCTATCGCCGCAAAGCACAGGCCACATTTGTCGTCGGGATTACAGAATTCCCAGAGCGCCCGCAGGACATCCTCACAGCCTGTTACCCCTATCTGCTCTATGCACTCGCCAACCTTGTACTCATCCTGATCCCAGGCGAGCAGGGACCGGAGGCGCACTTCGTCACGCTCGAACGGGGACATTACGGCATCCCGTATCGTCCTGGTGAAGACGACCTCTTCTTCGCGACCATCTACGAGCGCCTCCATCCGCTCGCTGCATCACGGCTCGTCATCAATAACGTGTTCCGCACCGATCTCGAGCCGGAACTCTGGAACGGCGATGAGATCACGCAGCAGATCTCGCGGGCCGGGAAGCGCCTGGAGGCGATGAATCTGTTGCCTGCCCCCTTCCCGGTGCACGAGCTCCTGAGCGAAGAGGATCTTCGCCACGTCAAGCGGCTCTACGGCCTTGGCGGCCTAAGCTACGGCAACCTGAGCGCTCGTAAGGACCGTCACCGCTTCTGGATGAGTGCAAGCGGCGTGAACAAGGCACAGCTGGAAGTGATCGGTCGTGACATTCTGATGGTCAGTGGCTTCGATCCCACTATCCCCGCGATCATCTTAAGCGTGCCGCCCAACGTCGAGCCACGCCGCGTGTCGGTGGATGCAATCGAACATTGGATGATCTACCAGCAGCATCCCGAGATCGGCGCTATCGTCCATGTCCACGCCTGGATGGAGGGGATCCGCTCGACCGAGATGAACTATCCCTGCGGGACTTTGGAGCTGGCACTAGCCGTCTCGAACACGCTCGCGCAAGAACCGGATCCCACACGTGCGGTCATCGGCCTGAAGAACCACGGTGTGACGATTACCGGCCGCAGCATGGACGAGATCCTGGAGCGGATCGAGGGGAAGCTTATTCCGCAAGTTCCCATGTCCTAAGACAGAGGCAGAGACAAAGAAGAGCCGCGGCCTGATTTCCTCCGGGCCGCGGCTTGTCATGCGGACACTCAGACGCTCGTCTCGCTGGGGAACTCGAACACCGCTTTGATGACCCCGCTCTCCCCCTTCGCCGTCACGGCAGCCAACGCCGCA
>DAOTWO010000055.1:0-1874 GCA_034435855.1 Thermomicrobium sp.
CCCGTACGCTGGTGTTGTCGCGGATGGTGTCCTGTACGGTCGCGGTGCCTGCGACGTGAAAGGGGCGCTGGCCAGTCAAGTGTATGGTCTCGTTCTGCTCCGTGATCTTGGCGTGCGCCCGCCCGGTGACTGTTATGTCACAGCGGTTGTTCAGGAGGAGGTCGGTGGGCTTGGGGCCGCGGTACTCTGCGAATGGCTGCGGACCGATGCCGTTGTGCTCGGTGAGGCGACAAACCTAGAGTTGCGGCGTGGCCATCGCGGTCGAGTCGCTATCGAGGTGCGATTTGTTGGTCGCTCGGCCCACGCGAGTGCCCCGGAACGTGGGGCCAATCCGCTTTTTGCGCTTGGTCGCTTCCTCTCACGCTTGAACGAACTGGAACATCGAGAGCATCCTGAACTAGGCAGGAGCACCGTTGCCCCGACGCTGCTGCGCACGGATCAAGAAAGCCCGAACGTGATTCCCGGGTCGGTGCGGCTGGTGTTGGACTGGCGGACTGTGCCAGGAGAAGACCCGGAAGAGTTACGAAGCATGGTTGCTGCATTGGCAGCTGACTGTCTCGAGGACGGCGTTCTCGCGGACATCACAGTTCCCGTCCGTGCTGCTTGCAGCTATCGAGGGGTGACGATGGAGCTCCCCCCGACGAGAGGTTATGTTCTTGCGGCTGATCACTGGACGTTACGGTCCGCACGGCGGACACTCGAGACGGTATTTGGCCGACCAGTATCGGACGGATTCTGGCGGTTTGCGACGGATGGCGGGCACTTTATGGCCCACGGGATGGCGACGATCGGGTTTGCGCCTGGTGATGAATCGCTTGCGCACACGGTGAACGATAGCGTGCGGATCGATGATCTGGAGGCAGCAATGGTCGGGTACGCGGCGCTCGCGTTAGCCTTGACCAGCGTGGAGGGAGAGCCGTGAGCACGGGCATCGAACAGCATCGGGCAGCCGCACCCCGATCGGTCCGCTGTGCAGTAATAACGGTCAGCGATACCCGGACGGCAGAAACTGATACAAGCGGGGCCCTGATTCGGGAGCGTTTAGAGCGTTGGGGTCATCAGGTTATCGCCTACGGTATCGTGCCGGACGAAGCAGATCAGATCGGCCAGTTGCTTGACAAGTTTCTGGAGCGGCCGGACTGTGACGCGGTGCTGTTGAACGGAGGCACTGGCATCGCACGACGGGACGTCACTTATGAGGCAGTCGCCGCGCGACTCGAAAAGCGGTTAGACGGGTTCGGTGAACTTTTCCGATGGTTGAGTTACCGTGAGATTGGAACGGCAGCGATGCTCTCGCGCGCCATCGCTGGTGTCGCACGCGGCAAGGTCGTCATTGCAATGCCCGGCTCGACCGGTGCGGTGCGATTGGCGATGGATGAGCTTGTGCTGCCCGAGCTCGCACATCTCGTATTTGAGGCGCGCAAGTGAGCGGAGAAGGGTCGACAACATGAGTGACGGGGCGCAGACACGGCGGCCACCGCAAGTGCTCCGCGGGATGCGTGACTTTACCCCGCGGCAGATGCTCTTGCGCCAGCGGGTGATCGACATTCTCCGGCGTGTCTTCGAGCGCTATGGGTTTGATCCGATCGACACGCCGCTCCTGGAATACTATGAGGTGCTCTCGGGAAAGTACGGCGAAGAAGGGGAAAAGCTGCTCTACCGGTTCGTGGATCATGGTGGACGTGAGGTTGGTCTTCGCTACGATCTCACGGTGCCGCTCGCGCGCTACGTCGCGGTACATCGTTCCGAACTGACTTTACCCTTCAAACGGTACCATATCGGTCCGGTCTTCCGAGCCGAACGGCCGCAGCGTGGCCGGTATCGCCAGTTCTGGCAATGCGATGTTGACGTCGTTGGCACGCGCTCGATGCTGG
>DAOTWO010000056.1:0-1733 GCA_034435855.1 Thermomicrobium sp.
GTACGCGCCGGAAGGTCAGCTGCCCCCGCTCTGGCTCCCAAATCATGAACGCTGCTCGCGGATCCCCGTCACGCGGCTGCCCCACAGAGCCTGGATTGACAAGAAACCGTCCCGCGTGAACATCGACCACATCCCCGTCATCCGGACGAGACGGTGACTCACCCTTGCGTGCTGCTTCTTCGCTCAGCACGAACGGAACGTGTGTGTGTCCAAAGAAGCAGAGACGCGTCCGGAGGAGATCGAAGTTCGCCCGCGCTTGCTCACTCGTGAAGACGTATTCCCAAACTGGTGCGCGCAGACTCCCATGTACGAGCGTCACTTCATCGAGCACGAGCTTCTCGGGCAGGCTCTCAAGAAACGCACGGTGCTCTGGCCCTACCTGCAGCATCGTCCACCGCAACGCGTAGCGCGCGACCGGGTTAAATCCCTCGAGCGGTACCCGTCCCAGACACGCTACATCGTGGTTTCCGAGTACCGTGGTCGGGCCAGCCCGCTCGCGTATCCACTCGACACACTCACGCGGTCGTGGCCCGTACCCCACCACGTCGCCCAAACACCAGACACGATCGATCGGCCCCGCCGCCGCGAAGACCGCTTCCAGCGCAGCCATATTGCCATGGATGTCCGCAATCACGAGGATCCGCATCGCCTGCCTCCACTGTCGAGCGTAACCAATTCCGCCGCATACGGCGAGCCGCTTCTGTCACCTTCGCTCCGAGTGGTACTATGGAACTCGCCGGATCCGCCGGGGAAGGAGGGACATCGATGGTTCAGGCAGGGAACGACTGGAAGCTCTGGGGAGCGCTCGCCGCCGGAACAGCGCTGGGGCTCGGAGCATGGCTCATCGTCCGCCGTCGCCAGCGCCGGACACTCCGCCAGCGGCTGGCCGAGGAAATCGATCTCGAATCCGCGTTCGGATCACTCCGGGAAGCAGTCCAGGACGTGCGTGAGCGACTCCCGATCCACGACGGGGAGATCGCCCGCTCCTTCTGGCGCAAGCGGCTGCGACCACTGGTGCGGCAAACAGCGCGGACACTTCCGGAACGAGCTCGCCGTGCCCAGACCGTCTTGCAAGCTGAGCGAGCGGCTGTCGAAAAGCTCCAGCGGGATGTCCTGCCGGCGACCGAACAAGCCGCCCGGGAAGCGCTCCGCACCGCCGAGCACGCCATCGAACAAGCGGCAGCACGCGCCCGCTCCATGCCTGAGCGGCTCGCTGCCAAGCGTCCACGCCCGGCTCGTCCAAGCATTTTCGCGCGCCTGCGTCGTGCCGCACAAGAGAGCGCAGCGCTGGGCCTCTGGCTTGGCGCAGCTGGAGCACTCGTCTATTTCGGACTGCTTCGCCCGGATCAGCGAGAGCAAGTTCGGCGCGGCCTGAGTTCGCTCATGACGCAGCTCCGCGAGCTCTGGGCCGACTTTTCGTTTAGCGAGGAGCCGCTGGCCGAGTTCACGGAGTGACTCGCGCGTCTGATCGCCACTCATTGCCGCAGGATGGAGGACCCGACGGGCAGCCACCACAGGGTGACTGTCCGTTTCTCCTCTCTACCAGAGTGCAAAGGAGATCTTCTTCGCGTGGAACCAGTACACTTCTACGGGGGTGAGCGAGCATGGCAGACCAGGTTGAAGCACTGCAGCTGGTTGAACGCAAGCATCCGCGGACCCTGCCCGTCCGCAGCCGTCGGATTGAGGCGCCTTTTGATCCAGGAGAGGTACCCCCATCGATTCTCGCCCGTTTT
>DAOTWO010000057.1:0-7946 GCA_034435855.1 Thermomicrobium sp.
GCTCGCGCGGTGGCAACAGCGGGCGATACGCTCGAAGTAAGTGGTACGGGCGGCTATGGGTTGCGGCTCCGGGCAGAGGCGCGGGCGGATGGAGCGGTGCTTGCCATCATGCCCGAAGGTGCGCGGCCCGTGGCCACCGGCGCTCCAGTGCGTGATAGCTCGGGGACAGAGTGGATTCCCATTCGGTACGAGGGACAGGATGGGTTCGCGGCGGCGGCCTATCTTGTGGTGGTCGCGGGAGACGCGGATTCTGGAGCTGCGGGAGCTGTCGCACAGGTCCAGCCGATCTCGGATTCATCGGTGATTCGTGTTGGTGGAAATGTGGAAGTGGTGAACACCGACGGTCAGGGTGTGAACGTGCGACATGGAGCGGGGTATGATCAGCCCATCGCGGCCGTCGCGCCCGAAGGCACAGTGATGCGGGTTATCGGCGGGCCACAGACCGACGGCCAAGGAATTACCTGGTGGCAAGTCGACTACCGAGGACTCCAGGGTTGGGTGCATGGGGGCTACCTCGCGCCCACCGATCGTGAGGCCAGCGTACCGGCGGCGACTCCTGCACAAACCAGTGCTGATGCAGCGCCGACGCCGCCACCAGCCAGCAGCGTGGGTGAGCAAATTGTCGCGACGGCGATGCAGTACCTCGGGCGGCCGTATGTCTGGGGTGGTACAACTCCAGCTGGCTTTGACTGCTCCGGCTTTGTCTACTTTGTGGTGAACCAGGTGCTTGGTGGTGGCTTCCCGCGTAGTCTCGAGGCGCAGGCTGTAAGCGGTGTCTACGTTGATCCTGACCATCTGCAGCCGGGTGACTTGGTGTTCTTCCAGAACACGTACAAGTGGGGACTCTCCCACGTCGGCATCTACATCGGGAACGGCCGCTTCATCCATGCCGAGAACTATGCCACCGGTGTGACGATCAGCGACCTCTGGGGCGATTACTACGGGCCACGCTACTACACAGCACGCCGTGTCGGATCCTGACAAGCAGCTGGCGGGCAGTTGCGCGCGCAGAAAGGCGCTGGGGAAACGCCCGGCGCCTTTTCGTCTGCTGGTCGTTCACAGTCCCGGCTTGGTCGGGAGGAGCTCTGGACGGACGAGAGCAAGCGTGCCGTAGAGAAGTAGAGCCGTTGCACCAGTAAAGCGCGCAATGCGTCCGAAGGGAAGCACCTTTTCTGCGACGATCAAGAACGTGACAAGGGCCATTGCTCCAATGTTCATGAATCCCAGCGGAAGAAGAAGGACGAACAGCATCCAGCAACAGCCCAGACAGGACAGGCCGTGGCGAAGGCCGAGTGCGAGTGCGCCCCGATAGCCATCGCGCCAGTGTGCGAGCAGGAAGTGAAAGGGGGAGCGGCATTTGGTAAGGCAGGCTCGTTTCAGTGGCGTGAGTTGATAGACACCGGCGGTGAGAAGGAGCACGCCACCGAATCGAGCAATCGTGGCAGGAGACAAGGAGAGAAGACTGATCAGCCACTCGCTGAGTACTGCCACCACGGAGACCACAACGCCAAAGAGCAGCCACACGACGAGATAGGTAGAGACGAAGAGCCACGTCGGAACAAACGGCTGGCCGCCTCCCCGTCGTTCGGAGGCAAGACGCGTGAACATCGCGATCATCGGAGTGGCTGCCGGGAACATCATGGCGACCATCATGACGAGCCAGATGAGGAGAAACATGACCGGTCCGAGTCCCATCGTGAGGCCATCGCTCATCGGATCCATCGGCCACCGGAGCAGTATCGACCAGCTCGCGGTCGCAAGGAGCACCAGGGCAAGGATGACAGGCACCTGCTGCCTGCGGAAGGAGCCCAGAGGAAGGCGGGGACTCGTTCGCACATTACCGGCCATGGCATACCACCACGTTGAGAGACGGACAGCTACTCAAGTGGAAAAAATGGATGCTTAACCACGCCAAGTGAAACGGCTCATCATGCCGGAGTCACCGTTCCACTGCCGCATGTCGGGATCGTGGAAGACGGTGCCGCGTGTCTTGGCTGGCTGTCCTTCTGCCACGTCGAAGGCTCCCATCGCCTCGGCGGCGACAACACAAGTGGGCTGGCCTGACGGATGCGAGCGGGGAGCAGAGTGCAGAAGAGCGACATCGCCGAGACGGACATCGATCGTCTCTCCACGCTGCGAGGAGATGGGAAGGGTCTTCGTTGGGAGGACCGTCTGGATGAGCGGTCCCAACGCGCCCAGAGGCCCGCCTTTCTGGCCCGAGAAGATCGCTTCGAGTTCGCGGCGCTGCTCGGGTGATGCTCGCTCATCGACGTAGAGCCGAACCGTCATATTGCCATCGGCGAACGCTCCCGGAATCGTCGCGGCAAGGACTACTGTTCGCCCGGACAGGTCGATGCCATCGGAGGTTCCACGCTGGATATCGAACACGAGTGCAGTACCACACCACCTTGATCTGGCGTGGCAGTGACGTCAAACCAGCAGGGACAAAGCAACTCGCAGTTGCAGGACTCCAACATTTGACCAGAAAGTTCCCATGTCATGAAAAACCTCCTTGTGAGACCGAACCGCACTTCAGGAACTGCTATGAGAAGAAGGATACAGAGCGTGTTTCGTCATTTGATATGCAAGAACTGTTCATTGTGCTACCGAAACGCGTCGACCTCTTGCCGTGGACGTTTTGGGGAAAGATTCCAATGACAAATTGGTGGGGGTCAGGAGCTCGTGGGACGCGTTCCCACGTCGCGACGGATCGCCGCAAGCGCGAGGGCGAGAAAGCCAATTGCATAGGCTGCAAGGACGAGTGCCGCGCGCCAGGGATGTGCCTCAGTAGCAGGGAGTTCTCCCAGTTGAGCTGATCCGGCGAGGAAGGCGCGCGTCGTCAGTCCCGTGAGTTCGTTCGCGTTGGCTCCAAGGAGTACCCAGTCGATGATGGAGGCGAGCCACGACCAAGTCGTGTTGGCGAGCATCGGACGAAGCAGTTGGAACACGCCGAGCCCTACTTGCTCGACGATGACATACGCCAGCACGGTGCCCATGGCAAGGGCAGAGGAGCGGAACAGGATCGCCAACGCGGTCGCAGCCAGAACATAGGGGACGGTCGCCCAGAAGGACCGCACGAGTCCAAGGAGAAGATCAAGCCAGCGCTCGCGGATCCACTCAAGCGGGATGGAACCGTAATGCAGCTGCGATGCCACCGCGCCGAGGAGGAGGCCAAGAGCGACCGTTGGCAAGAGGTAGAGGACAACCAGCTCTATCGTCACGGCTGCCTTCACCAGGACGAGCTGACTGCGCGATGCCCCACGGGCGAGGAGCGGAACGATCGTTCCCCAAGCGAACTCCGTGCCGGCCGTGCTTGCAGCGACAACAAGGAGAGCGAAGACTCCGGTGGAAGGGACAAAGTTCAATGCATCAGCGACTGCGCCAGGTAAGGTGACCAGGTCGACAAAGGGATTGACAGGTATAGGTTGCTGGTCCGCCACGGGCAGAGGGACAAAGGAGACCGCAATCAACAAGATGCGCAGCGTCGCCATGATGGCGAGGAGGATGCCCAGCGCGATCCATGTCATTGGTCGGCGGGTGACCTTGAGGATTTCGGCTGCCAGCAGTCCACGCATCGCCGTTCCCTTATCTCGTGTCGCTCGTTCGTTGGAAGAAGGCCGTCACGAGGTCACCTTCGAGTGGACGCAATTCACGGAGATACAGCCCGTGCTGCACAAGGAACACACTGAGCTCCGGCAGGTACTCTGGGGAAAGTCGCACCTCCAAGTGGTCGTCGTGGCGATCGACGCTTTTGATCCACTCTGGCCGAGCTGGCCCACTCAGCAGGAGAAATGCGCGGTCGTCGGCGACGGTGCGAACGAGGACGCGGAGTTCCCCGGGGCGGAGTAATCGCTCGATCGGGCTGTCTTCAATGAGCTTGCCCCGATGGATGATCAGGACGCGTTGACACAGTTCCTGCACGTCGCGCAGCAGGTGGCTGGAGAGGAGGACCGTCTTACCACGCGCGACAAGGTCGCGCAAGAGTTGGTGAACGCGCTGCTGACCAAGCGGATCGAGTCCGTTGGTCGGTTCGTCAAGCAAGAGGAGTTCCGGATCGCCGAGCAGTGCGTTAGCCAACGAAAGCATCTGGCGCATCCCCTGAGAGTAGGTACGGAAGGGGCGCCCGGCGTGCTCAGTCAATCCAACTGTCTTCAGGAGTCCGTCAATTTCACCCAGGTCTGCTCCGTAGACACGCGCCATCACCTCGAGATTCTGCCGGGCGTTCAGATATGGGTAGAAGCTAGGGACCTCCGGCATGAGACCCACACGGCGGAGAGGTGTGCGATCTTCCTCGAGTGGCCGGCCAAAAAGAAAGATTCGGCCGGCAGTGGGCCGGATTAAACCAGCGATCATCGAGATTGTCGTTGTCTTGCCAGCGCCGTTCGGCCCAAGAAGCCCGACCAGTTCACCCGGCTGAAGCGAGAAGGAGATACCGTCGACTGCGAGCCGATCACCGAAGCGTTTCGTCAGGCCTTCGACGCGAAGTAGGGCACTTTCCGTCACCGGACTAGCCCTTCGCTCGGGATCTCTGAGCTACGCTGAGCGTATCATTCGTCGAAGAGCGAGGTCAACGTTGGTTCCGGCTCCTCCGTTGCGCCTCCATCGTAGTGCATGCGTCCGCGGAGTTCTGGTGCAGCTTGCCGGATACGCTGCTCAATCTCGCGCATCAGCTCCGGATTTGCCTTCAGAAATGCCTTGGCATTCTCCCGGCCTTGCCCCAGTCGCTCTTCACCGAGGTAGTACCATGCACCACTCTTGCGGATGATCCCCAGATCAGTCGCCACGTCGAGCAGGTTCCCGGCGACCGAAATGCCTTCGTTGTACATGATGTCGAACTCAGCCTGGCGGAATGGTGGCGCAACCTTGTTTTTGACGACCTTAACGCGCACGCGCGTGCCGACCGTCTCGTTCCCTTCCTTGATCGCATCGACCTTGCGGATGTCGAGCCGCACGGAGGCGTAGAACTTGAGCGCGTTGCCGCCGGTCGTCGTCTCCGGATTACCGTACATGACGCCGATCTTCATCCGAAGCTGGTTGATGAAAATGACCGCGGTCTTGGAACGACTGATTGCACCGGTCAGCTTGCGTAGTGCTTGGCTCATCAAGCGTGCTTGCAGCCCGACGTGCGCATCACCCATCTCCCCCTCGATCTCGGCGCGAGGAACGAGCGCGGCAACTGAATCGATCACCACCACATCGACTGCGCCAGAGCGAACGAGCGTTTCGGTGATCTCTAGCGCCTGCTCCCCGGTATCGGGCTGTGAGATCAGGAGGTTGTCGAGGTCGACCCCGAGTCGCTCGGCGTAGACCGGGTCGAATGCGTGCTCGGCGTCAATGTACGCCGCGATGCCGCCCATTCGCTGGGCCTGCGCGATCACGTGCAGCGCCAGCGTCGTCTTCCCGCTTGACTCTGGTCCGAAGATCTCAGTGATCCGCCCGCGCGGGATCCCACCAACACCCAACGCCAGGTCAAGTGCGATCGCTCCGGTCGGGATGACGTCCACCTGGAGCTTAGACGCATCCTCACCCATGCGCATGATCGCACCTTTGCCGAAGGTCCGCTCAATCTGAGAGATCGCGAGTTCGAGTGCCTTCTGCCGATCCATCTGCGTCGCCGCCTTCCTCAGCTAGTCGAGTTGGAGGTAGAACCCATGTTCGAGTCCTGGTCAATCCTACCGCGTGAGATCGGGACTGTCAATCGTTCCTCACAAGCGGCAGTTGGCCGCTTCCCCTCCTGATCGCTGTCCGGTAACCGTCACCACCCAACGAACCGGTCCTGTTTTCTTGTCCCGAACCGGCCACGAGATGACGCTTCCGTTCACCAGGCTCCGCTGTGCTGCTCAGCCATCGATCCGTTCCATGCGCTCGATAGGAAGGATGAAAACTGTCGCACCGCCGACTTCCACTTCAAAGTTCTCGGGGAGCCAGAGAAGCCCTGGTTCCATTGCGGGGGCGTAGGGGATCACAATCTCCTTGCGCCGGCGACAGGTGCGTCGGATAATCGACAGGACTCTCGGGATATCCCGCTCCTCAACGCCAAGGAGCAAGCTCGCATTCTCACGTCGCAGCAGCGCGCCGCTACTTGCGATTCGTGTCACCCGGAATCCCTCGTCGACCAGTTCGCTCACGAGCCGATCTGCATCTTCTGCTTGCACGATCGCAATGACGAGTTTCACTGGCGTATCCTATCGACGTTATCGACGCCCAGAGTATAGCCGATTGCTCAATCGAGCGGTGGAGACACCGCCGCAAGCACGTGGAGTACATCCTCCAGGTCGAGGAACGCGGGGCCAAAGATCCGACTAATCAGCGGGGCATAGGCGAAACTCTCTCCCAGTACCTGCTCGGGTGGCCCCTCCGCGATGGCTGTGCCATTGCCGAGTAGCAAGACACGATCGGCAACTGCTGCTGCGAAGTCGACGTCGTGTGTGGTCACGATGACCGCGGCCCCACCTGCGGCGCGCTGACGCAACTCTTTCGCCAACCGACGCTTGACGGTCAGGTTAAGCCCTCGGGTCGGCTCGTCAAGGACGATGAGTTCTGGGTTACCGAGCAGCGCGACTGCCAGCGCGGCACGCTGGCGTTCCCCGCTGCTCAGATCAAACGGGTGGGCAGACAGGAGTGGCGCAAGCTCGAACATGTCGACCATAGCCTGGACGGCGTCGTGAGCACACTCACGACTCCGACGTGCCAGCTCGAGGTCGTCGGCGAGTCGCGTCGCAAGGAGGAGAGCCCCGGGGAACTGCGGCACGTAGGCCACCCTGCGCAGTTGTTCGCGAAATGCCGGCTCTCCCGGCTTATAGCCAAACAACCGTACTCGGCCGCGCTGGACAGGCTCAAGCCCGAGTGCAGCTCGCACCAGCGTCGTCTTTCCCGCCCCGTTCCGTCCCACAATCACAGTGACACTGCCGCGTCTGAACACGACGTCAATGTCACGGAGCACGACGCGATCGCCACGCTGACAGGTGACACCTTCAAGTGTTAAGACCACTTCTCCGCCGGCGTCGTGCCTTTTGGCCCGCGACGGGAACGTGTGGCGTCCCAGGCGTCTCTTGGCGTCAGCGACTGTGAGTGCTGGTGGCGACCAGCCGAGTGCCTGACTGAGCTGGACGAGTACAGGTGGATCGGGAAGAAGGGCGGCAGTCTCAACGGGCGGCCCATCGGCGAGCAGCTGCCCTTTCTCGAGAACTGTGAGTCGTGTCGCACTGCCCAGCAGACGATCGAGCCGGTGCTCTGCCAGGATAACCGTTACACCGAGTTCGTCGACAAGCCGGCGGAGGACCTCGAGCACCGACTCGGCAGCCCACGGATCGAGTTGGGAGGTCGGCTCATCGAGCAGTAAGACGCGTGGGCGGAGCGCGAGTGCTGCAGCCAGTGTGACGCGTTGCCGCTCTCCGCCGGAAAGCGACTCTATAGGCCGCTCGCGCAGATGTGCAATCCCAAGCAGGTCAAGGGCTTCTTCCACCCGCGCGGCAACAGCCCCGGCGGAATAGCCAAGATTCTCGAGCGCGAAGGCGACCTCGTCAGCGACGCGGTCAAGCAGTGTCTGCGCCTCCGGTTCCTGACTCACGTAACCGACCAGGTCGGCGAGGTCAGCTGGGCGGTGGGAGCGCGTGTCGCGACCGCCAATGACAACGCGGCCGCCAAACCAGCCACCATAGAAGTGCGGTACGAGACTGACCAAGCTGCGGAGCAGGGTCGTCTTCCCGGATCCCGTAGTGCCCGCAAGGAGAACGAACTCGCCCTCTCCGACGAACCAGCGCGGCGCGATCAGCGCGGGGGACTGGCCGGCGGGATACTGGTAGCGGAGCTCGGTCACCTCGATCACTCTTGTCCTCCGCGTAACGCGAATGCCGGAGCGGCGAGGAGGAGGTACGCGGCGCCAGCAACTGGTGAGAAGCCGGGCCAGTGAAGCGTGGGATAGGGCGAGTAGGCGAGATCGGCGG
>DAOTWO010000058.1:0-4452 GCA_034435855.1 Thermomicrobium sp.
ACGAGCGCCCCTTCCTCCGCGCACTGATGACGACTGACAGCCGGGTGCTTGGGACCTATCTTCGGCAGCGTAGCCCGGAACTCTCACGCTGGCAATTCCAAGTCGACCGGCAACTCGTTGAGGAACTCCAAGAGGCTGGCGTCCTCCGGCGCGACCTTGATCCACACCTCCTGACCTATCTCTTCACCGTGATCTCGCTCGGGCTTCGCACAGCAGCGGAGGTCGTTGCCCCCGAGCTCGCACCGCCGACAGCCTCGCTTCCTCCTGCTCTCGCCGACATGGCCCAGCGGGCCTTTGCTCCCGAGGGCGGTGGCGACTCCGAGCGCGGGAAAGAGGTCCTGCGTCGCTTCATCGTTGCGCTCAACCTGAGTCTCGCGAACCACGAACGTAAGACTCGGATCGGGTCCGCATCGGAAGGAGACGAAACATGATGACCGCACCACCGATCGCCGTCGAACAACTCACGCGGAGCTATGACAGCCAGCGTGGGGTGATCGACTTGACGTTTGCCGTGCAACCTGGCGAAATTTTTGGCTTTCTTGGACCAAACGGTGCCGGCAAGACCACAACTATCCGCGTCCTGATGGGCTTCCTGCGTCCGACGAGCGGCCGTGCACGCGTCTTCGGGCTCGACTGCTGGACTGAGTCGACCGAGATCAAGAAGCAGGTCGGCTATGCTCCCGGTGATGTCCGCCTCTGGGAGAACATGACCGGGGTGCAGTTTCTTGACTTCCTCTGTGCATTCCGCCAGCACATCGATCCAGCATGGCGTCGCAAGCTCCTTGAACGGTTCCAGGTCGAATTGGATAAGCGGATCAAACACCTGTCACGCGGGAACCGCCAGAAACTCGCCCTCGTGCAGGCATTCCTGCACGATCCACCGCTCCTCATCCTTGACGAGCCAACAAGCGGGCTTGATCCACTTATGCAACACGAGTTCCTGACATTTCTCCGAGAAGAACGCGACCGGGGGAAGACGATTTTCCTCTCGTCTCACCAGTTGTCAGAAGTGGAGCGCGTCGCTGACCGTGTCGGCATCATCCGTGAAGGTCGACTGGTTGCTGTCCTTACGGTTGAGGAGTTGAAATGCCGACGGACACGTCCGATGGAGCTCGTCTTCGCACAACCGGTAGATCCGCAGCGCTTCGCCGACCTACCGGGTGTCCGCGTGCTGTCGGTGCAAGATGACGGACGTCGCATTGAACTCGGAGTACAGGATGAACTCCCAGCGCTCCTGCGACGCCTGGCTGACCTCCCGGTCATCGATATGATCTATGCACCACCTGACCTCGAGAGTGTGTTCCTCACCTATTACCAAGCGGAGACGATTCCACCGGCACGGGAGGAGGCAGCATCATGAGCTGGCCAATGATCGCGAAGACACTTCGGGAGCTCCGCTGGACCTCGTTCTGGTACGCACTGGGACTCGTGATCTACATTGTCTTTCTGTCATCCTTCTACCCGACCTTGGAGCGACAACGGGAGCAGTTTGAGCAGCTGTTCCGGCAGTATCCCGAGTTCCTCTTCCGCGTCTTTGGTATCGATCCCGAGCGGGCGATGATGACCAGTTTCGCTGGCTTTATGCACGCTGAGACGTTTGGCTTCATTTGGCCAGCAACTGCCCTGATCTTCGTTGTCTTAAGTGGGGCAGCAGTTGTCGCCCAAGAGATCGAACGCGGCACTGCAGAATTCTGCCTCTCTGTTCCGGTGAGCCGTGCCCGCCTCTTACTCAGCAAGCAGGTGGCACTCCTCACCGGCATTCTGTTTGTTGTCCTTCCCAGCATAGCGGCGCTCGCGCTCAGCGCGCAGGCCTTTGGCGGTGAGCTGACCGCACGCGGACTCGTCCAGTTAACCATCGCGCTGGCGTGCTTTCTCGTGTCCTTCGCCGGACTGGCAACACTCGCCTCAGCGGTCACAAGTGAGCGATCGAAAGCGGCTGGACTCGTGGGGGGTGTGATCCTGCTCATGTATCTGGCGTGGGTTGCCGCCTGGCTGACCGAGGACGTACGCTGGTTACGGTATTTCTCCCTCTTCACTGCGTATGACCCGCTGACAGCGATGCTGGGCGAACTCCAGTGGTACAAGCCGGCACTTCATCTCATCGTCGGGCTGGGAGCGGGCAGCGGTGCACTCGTCGTCTTCTCGCGACGCGATATCGTCTCATGACCTCAGCGTGTTATCGATGGCACACTTGAAGAAAACGGCACGCTACAGGAAGAGGGGGATCCCATGGCGGAGCTCACTGGCAAGCGGGTTGCGATGCTCCTTGCCAAAGATTTTGAGGATAGCGAGGCAACCGATCCCAAGCAGTACCTGGAGGCACGTGGTGCCGAAGTCGTCATCATCGGGCTCGACCGCGAACCGATCACTGGCAAGAAGGGGACGGTTCTCCAGCCGGACAAGACGATCGACGAGGTCACTGTCGAGGAGTTTGACGCGCTCGTCATTCCCGGCGGTGGCTCGCCGGAGAATTTGCGGATCGACGATCGTGCAGTTGCCTTCACTCGCCGCTTCGCCGAGAGCGGCAAGCCGATCGCTGCCATTTGCCACGGACCACAGCTTCTCATCTCCGCAGACGTGCTGCGTGGTCGCACCGTCACCTGCGTCAAGAAGATTCGTGACGACGTGAAGAATGCCGGCGCAATCTATGTGGACGAAGCGGTGGTGATCGACGGCAACCTGATCACCTCACGTGTTCCTGCCGACCTTCCGCTGTTCGATGAGGCGATCGTCAAGGCGTTGGCTGGTGTCCCGGTACAGGGCGAGTAGACATTATTTTTGACTGGCGACGGAGGCAAGACGGCCGGTCTCGTCAAGAGCCGGCCGTCTCCTGTCTCTGCAGTGTGCTGCGCACAAGTTCGATCGCGTCGCGCAGCCTTTGCGCTGTTGCGCGCGCTGCCTCTGCAAAGTCTCGCCCGGAACTTGCGTAGAGGACAGACCGCGAAACGGCCACAATGAGCGGCCCGGTGCCTTCAGCCAGTCCAGCACGAACCGCCTCCTCGAGATCACCACCTTGCGCACCGACACCTGGCGCGAGAATCGGGAGCTCCGGACACCGTTGCCGAACGAGAGCGAGATCCACCGGATAGGTCGCTCCCACCACGAGGCCCAGGTTGCCGCAGCGCTCGTTCCATTCCCGAACGCGATCAGCAAGCCACAGGTAGAGCGGTTCGCCAGATTCCCCCACTGGCACGTCTTGCAGCTCCGTCGCACCCGGATTGGAGGTACGGATAAGGACAAACACCCCGCGCTCTCGGGCAGCCAGAAACGGTTCCAGCGCCTCGCTGCCAAGATAGGGATGAACTGTTACGGCATCGAACCCCAAGGTTTCAAAGACAGCGCGCGCATACGCCGCCGAGGTGCTCGCAATATCGCCGAGCTTGGCATCGAGGATGACGGGAATATCCGGTGGAACAAGGTGCCGTATTTCGGCCAGTGCAGCAATTCCTGCAGCGCCATGCGCAAGGTAAAAGGCGAGATTGGGCTTGTAGGCACAGACGAGATCAGCCGTCTCCTCAATGATCGCCCGGCTGAAGGCGACAATACCTTCAGGATCGCGCGCCACCCCCTCTGGAAATCGCTCCAGATCCGGGTCAAGGCCGATGCACAGGAGCGACCGGTTCTTCTCGATCGCCTGCACAAGCCGCTCGCAGAAGGTCACTGCCGGACCCCTCTCCTTCATCGCGCCATAGAATAACAAGCGCAACAGTCTGGCGCGTGCGCATGAAGGAATTTCCAGTGTCCCAGACGACAATATCGCCCTCCGCGATCTTGCAGCAGCTTTTCCCACCACGCTTAGCGGGGTGGGTCAGCGCCCCAGCAACGCAGGATTCGCCGGAGAAGTACCTTCCCGCGGTCTGGCGGCGGGCATTTCTTGCGCTGGTCATTAGCCGGCTCTTGGCATTGTCTCCCCGTCCCGACCCCGCTTCGCTGCTCCTCGCCCTCCACGTCTGTGGCGCATCCTTCGACGAACTCGCGCGTATCGCAGGCCTCGAGCCGGCACAGTTGGCGACGCTTCTACTGGACGCTCGAGCTCGCCTTGCCGACCAGTGGGTACCGCCGTGCTCTGAGGGAGCAGAACTCGTGGCACGTTGGCGCGAGCTCGAGCGCGACCGAGATCGACGCCTGCGCCTTGCGCTCCATGCACAGCACTGCACCACGTGCCGCGCAGCGCTTGCCGCAAGTCAGCAGGCGGATTTGCGCCTTCTTTCGTCCCCATCGACGGGTTGTCCGCGGTGCTCATCGCACAGAGCGCGGATCGGGTGCCTCGGGCGGGCGACGGTTCTTCTTCTTACGCTCACTCTCATCCTGGTGCTTTGGCAAGGGACATTGTCCCGTCCCGAAGCAGTGCCAGCCACAGACCTTCCAGCAGTGCACAGCGGGCCATTGCTCTGGCTGGGATCGGCAGGGCCGTACAGTGTGCTCTTCGATTTGGCCGCGCGCACCTGGCTC
>DAOTWO010000059.1:0-4718 GCA_034435855.1 Thermomicrobium sp.
CGGGCCAGGCGAAGGGGTGATCGAGGCGGTTGCGCCGCGACGGCGAGCGCTGGTGCGGCGAGCGCGCGACCGCGAGGTGGCACAGGTGATTGTGGCCAATCTCGATCAGTTCGTGGCGGTCTTCGCGGCGGCGCAGCCAGAACTCAGCCTTGGAATGTTGGATCGCTTCCTTGTGGTTGCGGAATCGCAAGAGCTCCCGACGGTGATCTGTTTGAATAAGGTTGACCTGGATCCGGAGGGACGCGCACGGGCGGCACTCGCACCGTACCGAGCGATCGGCTATCCGGTGGTCGAGACGAGTGTCGTGACGAGGATCGGGCTGGAAGAGCTCTGGCGGATGCTCGAGGGGAAGCTCTCCGCGCTCGCTGGGCCGTCGGGAGTGGGGAAGACCAGCCTCGTGAAAGCGTTCCGACCGGAGCTGGAGCTCCGGATCGGTGCGGTGAGTGAGGCGACTGGTCGTGGCAGGCACACGACGACGGCGAGCGAGCTGATCCAACTCGACGAGCGGACATTTCTCGTCGATACTCCGGGGATCGGGGTATTGCATCTGTGGGCAGTGCTGCCGGAGGAACTGGGACAGTATTACCGGGAATTTCGGCGGTATCTCGGCTCATGTGTCTACCGTGATTGTCGGCATCTTGACGAGCCTGGATGTGCCGTTCGAGCTGCGGTCGAAGCCGGCGAGATTGATGCTGGGCGGTACGAGGGCTATCGGGCGATCTACCAAGATCTTCAGGAAGAGGCGGAGCGGCAGGGCCGGTGGAAAGTGGAGCGGTTGCGCCGCGAAAGGAGGAAGCGGTGAGCGGCGAGTTGGTGACGGCGGTGCGGGAAGCGGTGGCAGCGACCTTGCGGGAGCAGCACCAGGTGCTACGGGAGCTCGTTCGTGGACTCAGCCCGGCGGTCCTCAACTGGTCACCGGGGCCGGAGATGAATTCCCTCGCCGTGTTGGTCGGGCATCTCCTGGATGCAGAGCGTTATCTTGTGGCTGCGGCAGTGCATGAAGCAATCGAGCGTGACCGTGAGCGGTGGTTTCGCTACGAGGCAG
Source organism: Thermomicrobium sp. (assembly GCA_034435855.1). GTDB lineage: Bacteria > Chloroflexota > Chloroflexia > Thermomicrobiales > Thermomicrobiaceae > Thermomicrobium. Next base: position 1,046 of record DAOTWO010000059.1, read on the forward strand.
CAAGCGATACGGCTCTGCTCGAGTTGATTGACCAGACTGAAGCGGAGAGTCTCGCACGCCTCGAGCGGTTGACGGCGGACACGTTGATGCGTGAGTGGACGCCGCCGAACGATCGGCTGGGGCGGCGGTTCACTGGCATGCGCTGGCTTCTCCATGCCATTGGGCACAACCGCGAACATCTTGGGCATGCGTCGTTGACGCGGCAGCTTGCCGAGCAGCGTGGCATCGGCTGATAGGGGTGCGCAGGGGGCGCTGTGCCGTTGTGGTTCCTGCGTCTGTTGGGTGTGGTGATCGCGCTGGGTATCGTCGCCGGCGTGTTCCTACTCGCCTTTGCCAAGGCAGGGTTGCTCTAACGCAAGAGGCGATGCCTTCACGAAATCTCGATGAACTGGTGGAAGGGTTGTTGAATCCCAGGGGCGTCGTCTCGTTGGAGCTTCTCGGCGGGCTGCGAAGGACGACGATCAAGGACTTCAGTGCCCCGCGTTCTCCATGATTAGAAGACGAGCGATCGCCCCGATGTGTGAATGACGGACCTGGCCCCGAGTGGCGTCGACAGGGCAGTCATCCCAGAACGGTACGCTGAGGCCTCTTGGGAACGGTACGGAGGAGCGGGGTGCCAGTGTCCCAACACCCCGCGCAGCAAGACCGATCTGTGGAGTTGTGTCAGTTCGCAAAGTGGTGTCCATCCCCAGAGACAGTCCCAACAGCTTCCCGGGTCGGTAGTTCGAGATCAGCGCGGATATTGTTCTCGAAGTATTCGACGTGGCGCCGCATCGCCTCGCGGGCTGCGAGTGGATCGCCGGCGGCGATTGCTGTGTAGATCTCCTCGTGCCCGCGGAGTGAGCGCGTGAGCCGCTCCGGTGTTCGGGTGGTCAAAAGCAAGCCGCTGAAGAGGACATCGCTGAGCGGCCGACGTGCTTCGCGGAGCAGGCGATTCCCGGTAGCCTCCATGATCACCTCATGGAAGGCCACATCGAGGCTGACATAGGTCGCGGCGTCGGCATCGGCGACTGCGGCACGCATGCGTCCGAGGAGATCGTTGAGCCGAGCCAGGTGTTCCGGTGTGCGGCGCACCGCCGCGAGTTCGGCCGCGGCAAGCTCGAGAATTTTCCGGAGCTCCAAAATTTCCTCCAGCCAGCTTGGATCGCGGTTGGAGCGCAGCCGCTCGAACAGCACCATCGGATCAAGATGGTTCCACTGTTCGGCTGGTTGGACCCACATGCCGCTTCCATGCCGGACAGCCACCAGCCCCTTCTCAACCAAGATGCGGATTGCTTCGCGGATCACGATGCGACTCACTCCGAACTGACGGGCAAGTTCCGGCTCGGAGGGGAGTGCAGTACCGGGTGGGATGGCACCGCTGACGATTTGCTTGAGAAGTTCCTCGACGACGCGCTGGTGGAGTCGCTCGTGGGTGATGGGCTTCCCGGTTACCCGTGCTGTTCTCGTCATAATGCTCTCTCCTAACCTCCGTGTACGACGAGATCAACGTTTCTTGCCTAAAGTGTACAGCTCACGGTGTGACGAGTGCGTGAGAGCGACTCGTCACTGTGAACAGTTTGCCAATATCGTGCTGTGCGTGGTGCCGGGAAACTCCTGATGGGTGCAGAGCGGCGTGACGATCTGTCCGAACACCATGTTGCAGGAAAAAGACGCTGGAGAGGGACAGGAAGGAGGTCTTCGGATCTCCTGGAACGCCTTCGGGAAGAGGCGTACCCCTGTGCAGCAGTGTCTTCTGTCTGTGGTTGCTCGACATAGTCGGCGGCGCGGGATGCCGAGGGGAGGACTCGTTCGTCTCATCTCACACGTTGTCTCCCAGGAGGCACCTTGCAGCGGTTCCCGTTGGGGAAGAGCGGTGCTCCATGCCTTGCAGGGCATGGTTTGGCTTCTTCTCGTCTTGCTGGAGAGGCATGGGAGGCTGCCGTGCGAAGGTAGACGTGCTGCATCGTTTCCCCAGAGAGACACCATCCGTAACCTTTTCTCTGGAGACAGCCGCAATCGACACGGGAAACGCCTGCCTGTAGGGTAAGGGCAAGGGGGGGAACAGGGCTCGAGAGATGGGAGATGAAAGGCTCCGACGTGCTGCGAGGTGCGCGGAGTGAGTCCTGCAAGGGGTCGACGATCGTTTGGATCCGCCACTGACGTGGACGCCCTGTGTGTTGGGTTGGATATACTCGTACCAGGATACTCCGGGGGAAGGGATGGGGACGACACACGACCCCAGCTCTGGGGTTTCGTGCTACTGCGCGACCTGCTGGGATATGCGCCTCCACGCCGCGCAGGCTGCGCTCCATGCGGTCATCGACCTCGACCAGCTTATGGCCAACGCTCGTGTGCTCCTGCGGGCGCTTCCGCCTGATGCGGAACTCCTTGCTGTTCTCAAGGCGAATGCCTACGGTCATGGACTCGTCCCCGTGGCGCAGGCAGCGCTGGCCGGTGGTGCGCGCTGGCTTGGCGTTGCCCGCATCGAGGAGGGACTCATCCTCCGCCGCGCCGGCATCACCGCACCGATTGTCGTCCTCGGCCCACCAAACCACGCGCGTCTCCGCGAGGCGCTCGCTGCCGATATCGCTCTCGCCGTCGGCTCGGCTGCTGATGTGGCTGCGGTAAGAGCTGCCGCGGCACAGCTGAATCGGCGAGCCCGGCTTCACCTCGAGGTTGATACCGGCATGCACCGCTTTGGGTGCGAGCCGCAGGAAGCCATTGCACTTGCTCGTGCTCTTACCACGGATCCGCTTCTTGAGTTCGAGGCTGTCTATACCCACTTCGCCACCGCCGATGCACCGGATTGTCGCACGCTCCATCTCCAGCAGACACGCTTCCGTGCAGTCCGCGAGCGACTGCGTGACGAAGGACTTCACCCACCGGTCGTTCACCAGGCGAATAGCGCTGCGGCACTTCGCGGCGCGATCGGCGATCCCGATCTTCCTGGCCGGCGCGTTGTCCGCGCAGGTATCGCCTACTACGGCCTCCCGCCGGCGCCGGGACTCGCCTTGCCAGCTGGTATCCGCCCGGCGCTGGAGCTCCGCGCTCGACTGGCGCGCTGCTTCACCGTTGCGCCTGGCGAGGGGATCTCTTACGGTCACACCTTCATCGCTGACCGCCCGTTCCGCTGTGGACTTGTCCCGATCGGCTACGCTGATGGGCTCCCGCGTGCACTCTCTAACCGCGGTTGGTTTGCCGTGAGTGGCATTCCGTGCCGTATCCTTGGGCGTGTCTGCATGGACCAGACGATCATTTCCCTGGAGGAGCTCCCTGCGGCAAAGCCCGGTGACCCGGTCGTTATCCTCGGTCGTGGGGATGACAGCGCGATGACTGCGTGGGACGCGGCGGAACTTAGTGGCACAATCGCCTACGAGATCCTCACCAGCCTGGCCGCGCGTATCCCACGTCTCTACCAGCGTGGTGGCCAGATTGTTGCTCTCGCTGATGTCTCCGGACTCGCCTGGCATCCCGACGCGTAGTAGCATTGACTTGCCCGAACATGGGAAGATTGTCCTGCAACACGATGCTGCCGATGCGACAGATCCTATCGGCAGCTGGCAGGACGGCAGGCAATGTCCGATCGACCAATTCGCATTCTCGTCGTTGACGACCACGCGCTCTTCCGACAAGGTCTGCGTCAGCTCCTGGCGACGACCGACGATCTTCTTGTCGTCGGTGAGGCGGGCTC
>DAOTWO010000060.1:0-1658 GCA_034435855.1 Thermomicrobium sp.
TCGATCGCTGCAGCGAAGCCGGCGCTACCGCCACCGATGATCAGGAGATCTGTATCGAAGGTGTGAGAGGCGTTGACGAGTAGCACACGTTGCCGGTGGAAGTCGCTGCGGGCTGTCTGCGGAGGGTCCCCAGTGGTCGTTGGAAAGTCCCTTGCTTGCTGGAACTCCTGAGACGGACGGAGAAGCCGGCTATGAGGTCGCGTACCACCACGTGGCTGATCAGCGGGGGAATTGTGTGTCTGGGAGTGGGGAAGTGATTTGTCGTGACAGGTGGGGCAAAGCGCATCTCGGCCGTCGTGGAGCGCTAGCTCGTCAGTCATCGCGGCCTTCCTTTCGCCGTGTCTGCCTCCCGCACGAGATGACGGTGTTGCTCCCATTGGGCAGTGCAACGCGCTGCTGTACCCGCTCTCCGAGCTTGAGCAGGGTCACTGCGCCGACGAAGAAGCAGAGCCCAGGGATCAGGCCACTGTTCAAAGGGCGTTGCAGCACAGCAAGCCGGAGCCAGACGAGGGTCGCCAAGAGCCGTACGACCACCGTGACGTCTCCAATGAGGAGCCGGACGAGCAGTTTGCGGGTAATGCCACCGGCGAGACCGAAGAGAGCCACGAGCTTGATGGGCGTGCTTCGCGTTGAGGTAACCACGGAACGTGGCAAGGGTATTTCCACCCGGAGTGGGGAGGAGCTGATCCGGCTGCTGCACCGTGCTCCCACAACACGATGTGCATTCGCTGAGGCCAGGGTGCGCGACCGCGGTGTGAGTGCTGCTCTCTAGCAGCGAAATGGCTCTCGTGCGACGAGTGACTCTTTGGGGTGAAGCGTCAGCGGTGGGGATATCCCGGTCGTGGTGCATTTGCCGTCCTCTCTCGTGTGGTCATGGGTTCAGAATGACTGCGGTCATGGTCAGGTGAACGCTTCATCCAAGCGGGATGTCTGACCGACACAGTGGAGTTTAATATATACGCTTTTCCGTATGCAATGAGTCACGAGGGGTGTCCAGTGGACCACGCGATGCCGCTCAGTCCTCCGGGCGAAGGCGAAGTCTTTGTACCCAAGAAAGGGAGCCAGGATGGTCCTGCGAGCGATGCACCGCGAAAAGCGGTCGGTTATCCTTCCCGGAAAGCGGGAGACGCGAGAGGAACGTTAGGGAGTACTGCGATGAAGACGGCACGACGAGACCGATGGATTGGGCGACTGGCCTGGGCGAACGCCATTGCGATGGGTCTGGTGGTTCTCCTCGGTGCGACAGTGACCGCGACCGGGTCAGGGTTTGGGTGCGGAGAGTCGTGGCCGCTTTGCCACGGTCGTTTCCTCCCGCCGCTAACGATGGAGGGAATCATTGAGTATAGCCACCGGGTAGCGACACTGGCGAGCGGGCTTCTCTTGCTCGTTTTGCTCGTGCTTGTGGCGATCGAGCGGCGGCAAGTATTTGCCCGGTGGGAGACACGGATCGTGGCCGGATTGTTGGTTGGGACACTCCTTCTGCAGTCGGCGCTTGGTGCGGCAGCGGTTCTCGCGCCGCGGCACCCGTTAGTGATGGCGGTGCACTTCGGAGTGTCGCTGACAGTGTTCGCGAGTGCGCTAGTGCTGGCGTTGGTGCTGACGCGGGGTGAGGCCTTGCGCCGTCGGCGGGCCTCCGGGGTACCTCAGACAGTGACGCG
>DAOTWO010000061.1:0-4248 GCA_034435855.1 Thermomicrobium sp.
CGTGTCGCGATGTCAAACTCTTCCCGTGCTCGCCCTTGTAGGCTTTGTCGCTGCGCAGCCAGCGATTGCAACTCGACCTCGACCATATACGCATTCAAGGCGAAGTCTCGCCAGGGCACGAAGTAATACGTGTACAGCAGCTGATACTCGGCCAGACGCCCCAGGATGAACGCTGCAATGCGATTCCCGCGCTGGCCACGTGCATTGAAGATGAACCACCCGTGCCCAGCACGCACATGCTGCTCGAGCGTATCGAAGAACTGTGTCAACCGCCCTAGCAGATCCACATCCTGCAGTGACGGCAGCTCGTGAGGGACCGTTTCGCCCGACACTGCTCTTGCCTCCAGCTTCCGGGGATCGCCCCGGGATGCATTCCTGGTATGCCAATTATGGCGCATGGCTTTCCGGCCGAGTCGGCTCCTTCCCGCCTTCTTCCAGGCCCAACCGCTCTCGCAAGAGCTTGTAAACCGCGTCCGCGTTGACTCCCTGCGCAACCAAGGCGGGTGCACCTGCATCGGCACGCCATACCGTGCGGCCACAAAGCTCGCTTGGAGAGGTCAAGACATGCACAAAGGCTCGCTCACCGGTGACAAGGTCCGGCCTGGCAGCGACAGCGACTGCCACAGGATCATGTAAGGCGAAGGAGTCGACTCCGCGCTCGTCAAACGCCCAGCGTGACACTTCATAGGCGAGTCGGGGCCCTGGGCGAGCGGATCCCGCAAGGCGTTCTCGTGCAGCCCGGTCGAAGCGTACGCCCGTTGTCACGTCTAGCCCGACCCAAATAGTCCGAAACCCAGCTGCCGCGACGATATGGGCGGACTCTGGATCACTCCAGACGTTGAACTCGGCAAACGGCGTCACGTTGCCTGGTACGGCAAACGCACCACCCATAATGACCAGGCCCTCGACGAGCTCCGGCAGGCGCGGTTCCAGGCGCAACGCGATGGCCAAGTTTGTTAACGGCCCAAGACACACAAGGCGAAGTGATCCACGATACCGCCGTGCTGCCCGTACGATCACCTCTGGTGCAGCTGTATCGAGAATCGGTCCGGAACGTTGAGGCGTAAGCATCGCTCCACCAAGACCATCGGGTCCATGGAACTCCCGAGCATCCCGGTGTGGACGGAGTAGTGGTTGACTCGCGCCGCGTGCGACCGGAACTGACACCGCTCCGAACCAGTCGAGCACGCGACGCGTGTTCTGGGTTGCCTGCTCAACGTCCACATTGCCGGCCACTGTCGTCACGGCGATCACGCTGAGTTCAGGCAGGGCAAGCGCAAGTCCGAGCGCAAGCGCATCGTCCACGCCTGTGTCAACGTCGATGACTACTGGAAACATACCTCCCCATCCGTTCTGCATCGGCCACACCTTCCGACGAGAGCAGGTATACTCGCCCGCGGCCGTATGGTGGAGGCATTGGGTGTGAGGAAGACACGACGGCAGCACCAGCAGGGAGTAAAACGGTCGCTACTCATTCTCCTCTTGCTCGGAGGTTGGCTCTTTCCACGCTTGGCCGTTCCCGTTCGCGCACAATCCAGTGATTACCGACTTGAACCTGCATTGACATCGTCGGTCGGCCTCCAACTGAGCTCCCTGCGCGCTTCCGGATCACTCCTCGTCTGGGAAGATCGCCGGAACGGTGCCCCGGATGTCTATGCCTACGATCTGGACGATGCTCGAGAGTTTCGCCCTGATCGCAGTCCCGGAGCTCGGTCCCAACCGGCCGTCAGTGGCACACGCGTGATCTGGGTAAGCGGGGCCGATCCATCGCGCGCCACGATCGTCGGTACGGACATCGCCAGCGGTGCCACCTTCACCGTCACCGAGCAGCCGGGGCAAGTGGAACAGCCGGCAATCGATGGCACACTCGTCGCGTGGCGCGAAGTGCGTGGAGATCGAGGCCAGATTCGCGTACGAGACTTGCAAACGGGGCAGCGTTACGACCTTGCTCAAGGCGATGCCAACCAAGCAAATCCGGCCGTTAGCGGACAATTTGTCCTCTGGCAAGAGTTCCGTAACGGTAGTTGGGATCTTGTCCTTTGGGACAGCCAACGTAGAACCGTCACCCCTGTCGTCACCTCCCCGGATGACGAGATCGACCCGGTAATTGCCGGCGATTGGATTGCTTTTCGCCGCCAAGCCCGTAGTGGTGGGCCGCCATCGCTCATTCTCATGGATCGTCGAAGTGGTTCCGAGACGCTTATCACCATGGGACACTTCATCGGGCGAATCGCGTTGAGTCAACGGTTCGTGGTCTGGGAGGATTGGCGTTCGGGCCTGCCCGAACTCTACGCCTACGATATTGCGCTTCGAACGGAATTTGCGCTCGCACGGGCACAGCGCGTTGCCTGGCCAACGGTCTCTGATCGCGTCGTCGGGTGGGTTACCGAACTCCCAGGCGGTCGCGGGCGTGTGCAAGCCTTAGCCATCCGCCAGCGTCTTCCCTCCGATCCACAAGAGCCACCAGCCGTGCCCTCGCCTGATCGGGTGTACTTTACACAGACCAAGCATTTTTTGAGTGGCGGATTCAAGCGCTTCTGGCAGACACATGGCGGTGAGCGCATCTTCGGTTACCCCCTGACCGAAGAGTTTTCGATCACTGACCCAACAACGGGAGAACAGATCATTGTCCAGTACTTCGAACGTGTGCGTCTCGAATATCGTCCCAACGCGCCGGAGGATCAACGGATTACCATCGGTCGACTGGGCGCTGAACTCACAGCTGACCGAGCCTTCGCACCGGTACCGCCGTTCCCCGACTCACCGGAACGCCGGTACTTTCCAGAAACCGGCCATTCGCTCTCCTTTGGCTTCAAGGAGTTCTGGGAAAAAAATGGCGGAGTGAGCGTCTTCGGGTACCCAATCAGCGAGGAATTCACTGAAAATGGGCGAACCGTGCAGTACTTCGAGCGAGCACGCTTCGAATACAACCCGAACGCCCCTGACGAGGACTCGCGGATTACTCTCGGTCTCCTTGGTCGCGAAGCCCTGCAGCGAATGGGGTGGCTCCCGCGTCCCCCTATCGACACGACGATGTTAACCCGCTGAGCGCAGCTCGCTTAGTCAATGATCGCTATGTAGAGATCATTGACGTTCGTGCCCGTCAACCCAGTGACAACAAGCGCTCCGACCGCCGCCAGGGCCGTCGCGGAGTCGTTCCGGTGCAATGCATCCCGAGCATCGACACCGAGAACACGCAACGCGTCGACCGTCCCTGTATCAACCACGGCACCGGCAGCTCCACTTGTGCCGTCGTCCCCATCCGATGCCAGGCTCGCGATCGTAATGTCGCGCGCCCCAGCCACCGCAAGCGCGGCTGCCAGTGCCATTTCCGTGTTCCGGCCTCCGCGTCCATCCCCCCGAACGGTCACCGTAAGTTCACCTGCCGCGACCAACGCAACTGGCGGTGCCCACGGTAGATGCTCCTCCCGTACCGAGCGCGCGAGGGTCCCCCAGAAGTGCCCAAACTGGCTTGCTTCGCCGGTATACCGCGTGCCGCACAGAACCGCCGGAAGTCCACGCACGCGGCATGCTTCGACCGCCGCACGCGCAAGCACGGCCGCATCGGCCAGCACGACAGATTGGAGCACATTTCCCAGCCGGAGCAACGATTTCTCCGGCTCTTCCAGGATGGCGCGAACTGTTTTTGGAAGGTCGAACCACACATCGAGTTGTCTGAGTATTCTTGCTATGTCTTCGGTTGTCGTCTCCGGTTCGACTGTTGGCCCGCTTGCAATCACTGGAAGCGGGCTCCCCAATACATCGGAAACGATGAGATTGATAATGCGCGCTGGTGCAGCTGCCCGTGCAAGTCCGCCCCCCTTGAGGCCACTCAAGCGACGCCGCACCGCATTGAGCAGCCAGATATCTGCTCCAGCCTTCAGTAAGCGTTCCGTTGTCAGCACAACGTCGTCTAAGTCCAAAGGGGCGCGCGGCACCTCGGCTAATGCAGATCCGCCACCTGACAAGAGAACAAGAACCAGATCGTGCTGATTCAAACCTCGTACCGCTTCCACGAGTGCATGCCCAGCTCGGAGGCTTTGTGCGTCCGGGAGGGGATGACTACCCGGGACAACATGACACCGCTCAAGCTCAGCAGAATCGTCGCCGTCGCTCTTTGGGACCACCACACAGCGATCAACCCGCCCCCCGAGCACGCTCAGTGCCCCACGCGCCATTGGCACTGCCGCTTTGCCGAGTGCTAAGACCACAAGACGGCTGTCACGTCCGAGCCGATGCGGGATACCA
>DAOTWO010000062.1:0-10259 GCA_034435855.1 Thermomicrobium sp.
TGGCGCGACGGCAATTGGGACGACGATGATCGATGCGGCGAGCTTGCGGATGGCCGAGAGCACGTTGGCACGTGCTCGCGCGGCAGGTCTGGGGTTCTGACCCTGACACCAAGTGTTGGTGCGACTGTCGGATAAGGTGCAGCGAGCAGCATGACCTAACGTTGGCTTTTTCGCGAGGTGAACTCGCGTGCTGCTCGAGAAGAGGCTTTGCGGGATTTGCTGCCCTGCACTGCGCGGACAGCCCTTGTGGTGGGCGATTGCCGGGGGTCGCGGTTCATGGTAGGGTATCGCTCAGCCGTCGCACTCCGCGAAGCGGTGGTGCAGGTCAGTCTGCCCATGCCCTGGTTGGAGGCGGGTCGTGTCGTTCGACCTGCGGCTCTGGTTGCTTATTCTGGTGAGCGCACTGCTGCTGGTCACCATTGAGTTGACAGAAGACTATTTAGAACGGAGTTGGCCGCGCGTGCGTCGACCTGCGGACGGATGGGCTTCGTCGGAGGGGGTGCGGCAACTTTGGACAGTGGTAGGCGCGCTGGTTTTTCCCGGTATTGTTTTGCTCCTCTTGAACCTTGCGGTGCTCGTCTGGCGTGACCTGTCGCTCACTCCGGTCCTTATGCTTGGCGGAATGTTAATTGGCCTCGGCTGGGCCGGATACCTCCTACTGATCAGTCAAATCGGCGGACTCGATGATTATCTCGAAGGGATTGGAGCGACACTTCCGCTCGCACTGATGGCCGTACTCTTTGTCGGCGATCTTCTCCTACTGATCGCTTTCCTTAGCTCGTTACCGGACGTCTCTCTGCGGCGATTGTTGCCTTAAGCGCTGGAACTGAGGTCGCGTGTCCGTTCTCCTCTGAGCGATATCCAATTTCGCGAACATAGTATGTCATGCTCTGGAGCATACTGATCGGGTCGATTTCGCGTACTGTGACATCGGGGGGAACGTGTAGCACGACGGGAGCATAGTTGAGGATGGCTCGCACTCCTCCTGCCACAAGACGGTTGGCGACTTCTTGCGCCGCTTCTGCCGGAACAGCGATGATGCCGATGCGGATGCCGAGTTCGCTGATAACTCGTTCGATCTCGGTCTCGGGCAGGACAACGATTCCATTGACGACTTGACCGACGTGCTCAGGATTCTTGGCGAAGATCGCCGCGATCCGGAAGCCGTTCGGCTCGAAGCCGCGATAATGGGCGATGGCTTGGCCAAGATTTCCATATCCAACGAGCGCCACGTCCCAGAGCCGATCGAGTTGCAGGACACCTTCGAGTTCGCGGATTAGTGCCTCAACCGAATAGCCGTAGCCCTGCTTGCCGAAGCGGCCAAAGTAGGAGAGGTCACGTCGGATCTGTGCTGCAGTCAAGCCGAGTTGCTGGGCGAGTTCTTCCGACGAGATTGTTCGCCAGCCGTCACGATGCAGCTGGCGGAGGGTCCGCAAATACAGTGGTAAGCGTCTGATGACGATATCAGGAACCGCTCCGTTGCGCACCGCTCGCTCGCCTTCCCTCGGTCGAGTTCATCCCAAATCCATGCTCATGATGAGTCGTGTGGCGCAACTGTACCAATTCTGTGAGGAACGCGGCAACTCAACCGCGGAACCAGTTCGAGATAGGCAATCGGCGATCGCGGCCGAATGCACGCGGCGTAAGCTTGACCCCTGGTGGGGCTTGACGCCGCTTGTATTCCGCTCGATCGACCATCGCGATGACACGATCGACAATCTCGGGATCGAACCCTTCACGGATCAGTTCCTCCCGCCCCATGTCGTGCTCGACGTAGAGTGCGAGTAATGGGTCGAGGATCTCGAACGGCGGAAGGGTGTCGACATCTTTCTGATTGGGGCGGAGTTCCGCGGAAGGGGGCTTCGTGAACACGCGCTCGGGAATGACAGGCGAAATACTGTTGCGATACCGCGCCAGTTCGTAGACGAGAAGCTTCGGAACGTCTTTGAGTACGCCGAATCCCCCAGCCATGTCGCCATACAGTGTGGCGTAACCACAGGCCATCTCAGACTTGTTACCGGTCGTCAGAACAATCGGGCCAAAGCGATTGGAATAGGTCATCAGGATAGTGCCACGGATACGGGCCTGGAGATTCTCGTCAGCGACATCGGGTTCTTCGGGTTGGTTACCCAACGGTGCAAGCACCTCGCGGAAGACGCGGTGTACTGGCTCGATGGGAATGACGATAAAGCGGATTCCCAGATTCCGGGCGAGCGCTTCAGCATCCTCAACGCTGTGCCGCGAAGAATACCGGCTCGGCATCGAAAGACCGGTCACATTCTCCGGCCCAAGGGCGTCTGCTGCGATGCAGGCCGTCAATGATGAGTCGATCCCACCCGAGAGGCCGATGACCGCGGTACGGAAACCCGTCTTGCGGACATAGTCACGGACGCCGGTAACCAGTGCTTGGTAAATCTCGGCAGTTCCCTCAAGGGGTATCCGTTGTCGGCGGACATGCTCCGGCAGCGGTGGTAGCTGTCCATCTGGCACCGGCAGCGGAATCTGACGGTCAATGACAGGGAGCGTGGGATGCGGCTCGGAACGTGCAAGCCACCGTCGTCGGGGATCGTGGAGCCAACTGGAAAGCACACGTGTGACAGGCAGATCGACGATAACAAGGTCCTCTTCGAACGAGGCACCTCGGGCGAGGACTGTCCCGTTCGGGTCAAGGACGATACTGTTGCCGTCGAAAACTAGCTCGTCCTGACCGCCGACCATATTGACGTACGCGAGATAGCAGCCGCAATCCGAGGCGCGAGTTTGGAGCATCGTCTGACGCTGTTGCCACTTCCCACGGTGATATGGGGAACCGTTGATGTTGACCAGAAGGTCGATTCCCTGCGTCGCGAGGCTGCTGGCTGGTCCCACGGGGTACCAGATATCCTCGCAGATCGTCACGCCAAAGCGCAGATTCCCCCAGAGGAATCGATACGTCTGCGTCCCGCGAGCGAAATAGCGATCTTCGTCGAAGACACCATACGTCGGCAGGTGGTGCTTGGGCACGACGGCAACGAGCTCGCCGCGGGCGAGGACGGCCGCTCCGTTGTAGAGCATGCCGCCTTCTACCCAGGGGACGCCGACGATGAGCACCCGATCAGGGACGACATCGAGGAGTTGGAGGAGTGCACGGCGGGCTGTCTCGATGAAGCTCACCTTGAGGAGAAGGTCTTCTGGCGGATAGCCAGTGATGACAAGCTCTGGAAAGGCGATAATAGAGCTGCCGAGTTCTGCTGCCTGTCGTGCCAGGTCACGAATCAATCGGACGTTCCCAGGAAAGTCCCCAACCGTTGGATCGACTTGTGCCAGTGCAATCCGCCAGGTATCGCGTGTCACCTCGTCTGCCACCGTCGCTTCCTTCCCCCATCTTGGCGATTGTCGCTTGTCTCTCAGTGTAACAACGGTCAGCTGTGCTCGGTGCCGTACAATTTGGATCAGCATCCGGAACGAAGCGGCCCGAACGGGCTCGGATGGATCGTTAGGACAATGTTGCTGCAACTCACAATCCGAAACATTGCGATCATCCGCGAAGTCCAATTGGAGTTCGGCCCGGGTTTCACTGCGCTGACCGGGGAGACAGGCGCTGGGAAGTCAATCCTCATCGATGCGTTGGGGCTCGTGCTCGGAGCACGTGCCTCGAGTGATCTCGTGCGAAGCGGCGCGTCGCGCGCCTGGGTCGAGGCGATCTTCGATGTCTCTCAGCTCAGTGCGACCGGGTTGGCCGCGACACTCGCTGAGTATGGAATCGTGCCGGAGGACGATCAATTGATCCTTTCCCGAGAAGTGCAAGCGAACGGGCGCAGTCTCGCTCGAGTGAACGGGCAGGCTGTGCCGGCGGGGGTGCTCGCGACGATCGGCGCAGCTCTGGTCGATATCCATGGGCAGAGTGACCATCTCTCGCTTCTCAAGACCGAACGGCAGCTCGAGCTCCTCGATCGGTTTGGCGGATTGCTCCCGCTGCGCAGTGAATTGGCTCGGGAAGTTCGTGAGTTTCGCGCGACACTGCGCGAACTTGACCAGTTACGCGCCCAGGAGCGCGATCGAGCGCATCGCATCGACTTGCTGCGGTACCAGCTCCAAGAGATTACGGGTGCTCGGCTGCGGCCGGACGAAGAGGAAGAACTACAGCGAGAGCGAGTTCGTCTGCAGAATGCTGAGCGTCTCGCGATGCTCGCCCAAGAGGTCGTCACGAATTTGGACGGCGAAGATTACGCACCGTTGGACGCCCTGCGGCGTGCAAGCTTGCGATTGGAGGAACTTGCACGTCTGGATCCCGAACAGCAAGGGCTTGTTGGGCAGCTCCGAGAAGCGCTCTATAGCATTGAAGATGTCGTGCGAACGATGCGCGTGTACGCGGAGACGGTCGAGTCTGATCCCGATCGCCTGGCAGCGATTGAAGACCGACTTGAATTGCTCAGACGCCTCAAGCGCAAGTATGGCGGAACGGTCGAAGAGATCTTACGCTACGCTGAGCGGGCACGACGAGAGTTGGAGACGCTGGAATCGAGCGATGAGCGGATCGCTGAGCTGGAGGTGCGGGCCGAGGCGCTTGCGGCTGAGGTTGTTCAGCGGGCTGAGGAGTTGAGCCAGCGTCGGCGCAGAGCGGCTGTCGACTTGGAACGCGCGATGAGCGAGGCGATGCGGGCGCTGCGGCTTGGTCAAGGAATATTTACTGTGCTCTTTGACGATTCGGCTCGCCCGGAGTCGCTTGTCGAGCGTGCTGCAACCTGCAGCGAAAGCGGATGGGATCGGGCGGAATTTCTCATCGCGCCGAATCCCGGTCAGGAACCGCGGCCACTCGCGCGGATTGCTTCTGGTGGTGAGATGGCACGGTTGATGTTGGCCTTGAAATCGATCTTGTCCGAGGTGGATGAGACGCCGACACTGGTATTTGACGAAGTTGATGTGGGGATCGGAAGCCGGAGCGCACAAGTCGTGGGTGAACGGCTGTGGGAACTCGCCCAACGACATCAGGTCATTGTGATCAGCCACCTTCCACAGATCGCAGCGTTTGCGGATCGACACTATAAAATCACGAAGCATGTCGAGGAAGGAACGACGGAAACTCTTGTCCACGAGCTCCGTGGAGAAGCGCGCCTGGAGGAGCTGGCAGCGATGATGGATGGCGTGCCGATCACCCCAGAGTCGCTGGCGAATGCACGGGCGATGGTGGAGCGCGTGGAGCAACGGAAGGCGGCGCTCGCGGGCATCCGTGTCGGCTCGAACCGGTGAAGGTGCGGTCAGGGCCCGTATGGGCAAGTGAAGGAAGGTGCGTCGTGCAGCCGAATTTGCGTCTTTTGAAGCAGGTTCAAGAGCAGCTCGCAAAGGTTCAGGCTGAATTATCTGAATTGGTGGTCGAGGGCTCGGCTGGCGGCGGGGCGGTGCGCGTTGAAGTGGACGGGCTACGGCACGTGCGTCGTGTGAGACTTGATCCAGCAGTGGTCCAGACAGGTGATATGGAAATGCTGGAGGACCTCATTGCAGCGGCGGTAAACGACGCGCTGCGCCGCGTCGATGAGGCGGTCACGGCAAAGGTCGGTGCACTGGCGGGTGGGCTCGGTCTCCCGTTCCCCGGTGGATCTCTGTGAGGAAGAGCCATGAAGCTCGGGATCATGGTGGAGGGGCAAGAAGACGTTACCTGGGAGCGCTGGCTGCGCGTTGTGGATCTCGCTGAGGCCCTAGGTTTCGATTCCATTTGGCGCTCCGATCACCTCACTTCGGTCGTTGGTGCTTCAGAGCGAGCTTCGCTTGCACTTTGGCCGTCGTTGACTGCCGCTGCGCTTCGTACAAAGCGGATTCGCTTCGGGCAGCTCGTCTCTCCGGTCACTTTTCGCCATCCCGTGGAACTCGCCCAGCATGCGGTCGCGCTCGACCATCTCTCTGGAGGACGCTACGTGCTAGGCATTGGTGCGGGACGGTTCGAACGGGAACATCGGGCGTTCGGGTTTGTTCTGCCGTGAGTTCGTGAGCGTTCAGAGCGCCTGCGCGAGGCGCTGGAGGTGATTCGGCTGCCGTGGAGTGGAGAGCCAATAACCTATCGTGGGCAACATTTCTGTCTTGAACAAGCTGTTCTCCGGCCACGGCCGCTTCGTCCGAGTGGCGTCCCCATCATGATTGGGGGAGGTGGAGAGCGTAGGACGCTACGCCTTGTAGCTCAGTTCGCTGACGAGTGGAATCCAGGATTCACCGATCCAGATGGATTCCGTCGAAAGGACGAGCGTCTTCGCGCCTACTGTTCGGAGTTGGGCCGTGATCCTGCGACTATCCGGCGAACCTTGATGGCAGGATACGTCATCGGCCGGACGGAGGCGGAGCTCCGGAAGCGAGCGATGCGGCTCCAAGAATATTTGACTGGGGAGCAACCACTGTACTTTACGCGACGTTACGAGGCAGATGAATTCTTAGCCGAATTGCGCCGGCGTTCGTGGTTCGTTGGGCGGCCTGCGGAGATTGTCGATCAGCTGCGGACGTGGGCTGCACTCGGCGTCGACCTGGTCATGCTACAGACGCTTGATCTCGACGATATTGACCAGATTGAACTGATCGCCCGCGAAGTCCTACCGCACGTGTGAGTTCGGGAAGTGCGTCCAGTGGTCAGGACAGGGTTTTTGCGCGTTTTATAAAGTTCTAAAATAGTGAGGCGCCTGTGTTGGAATGGTGATGCTCGGACGCGTCGGGGGTTGGGAAGAGGACAGTTTCATGCAGCTCGGTGTGATGGTGGCCATCCAGGAAGACGTAACTTGGGAAGGTTGGCTACGGGTTGTCAAGCATGCTGAGCGGCTAGGATTCGAGTCGGTCTGGACCTCCGATCACTTATGGACCGTCTTTCCAGGAGCTGCACGCCAATCGTTGGCGATGTGGCCGGCGCTCACAGCGGCGGCGCTGCTGACCTCGCGGGTGCGCATTGGGCAGCTTGTCTCACCGACCACCTATCGGCACCCTATCGAACTCGCGCAAAATGCCGTCGCGCTGGATCACCTCTCGGGCGGACGGTACATCCTTGGGATCGGAGCAGGTTGGCAGGAGCGAGAGCATCGAGCGTTTGGATTTCAACTCCCGCCGCCTGGTACGCGGGTCGAGCGGCTACGGGAGACTCTGCAAATAATCCGGGCGTTGTGGCGTGGTGCGCCGGTGCACCACACAGGCCGCTTCTTCTCGCTGGACGGTGCGGTGCTTCGTCCGACTCCCATCCGTGGTGAAGGGGTGCCGATTCTGATTGGAGGTGGAGGAGAACGGCGCACACTACGCGTGGTGGCCGAGTTTGCCGACGAATGGAACCCGGGATTCGTCGATCCAGAGTCGTATCTACGGAAGAATTCGATACTCGAAGAATTCTGCCGGGAATTGGGTCGGGATCCAGCGTCGATCCGCCGAACGCTCATGATTACCTATGTTATTGGTCGCTCCCAAGCCGAGCTCCGAGAGAAGGCATGACGGTTCGCGCACTGGCGAGGAGAAGACCGAGATGGACTCGATCCAGAGCGAGTTCGTGAGGAGCTACGGCGGCGGTGGTGGCTCGTCGGCACACCACGGGAGATCGTCAGCCAAATTCGGGGTTGGGCAGCATTGGGTATTCAGCGAATCATGCTGCATATGTTCGATCTGGACGATCTGGACGGCTTGGAGCTGATGGCGCGAGAAGTGCTCCCCGCTGTTAGTGGTTCATAGAGAGTGCCAGCGGCAGAAGTGGGCGCTCCGGCCTGATCGCACGGAGCGGCATTCCTATACACGAGTTGGCTTCGGGAAGGGAGTAGCGAATGCGTATTGGCATCATGGTCGAGGGTCAGGAGGATGTTACGTGGGAGCGCTGGTTCCGCGTCGTAGCACTTGCGGAGGAGCTCGGCTTTGATTCGCTGTGGCGGTCCGATCATCTCTTCTCGGTTATCGGCGTGGTCGAGCGCGAGACCCTCGCGCTCTGGCCATCGCTCACTGCAGTGGCGCTGCGCACGAGTCGGATCACCTTTGGACAACTCGTTTCACCAGTGAGTTTCCGGCATCCGGTTGAGCTTGCTCAGCATGCGGTGGCGCTCGACCATCTTTCCGGTGGGCGATACGTCCTCGGAGTGGGGGCCGGGTGGTACGAACGAGAGCACGAGGCATTCGGGTTTCCGTTGCTCTCGGTGCGGGAGCGGATGGAGCGCCTGGCTGAAGCACTCGAGGTGATCCGCCTGCTCTGGACGGGTGAGGTAGTTTCTTATCGAGGGACATACTACCAGCTTGAAGAGGCGCAGCTTCGTCCTCGGCCGTTACGTGAGACTGGCGTGCCCATCGTGATTGGTGGGCGAGGAGAGCGCCGTACTCTGCCGCTTGCAGCGAGGTATGCGGCCGAGTGGAACGTCACGAATGTCGGCGTGGAGGAGCACGCGCGCAAGATCGCCCTTTTGCACGAGCATTGCCGGGCGATCGGGCGAGATCCGGAGACGGTTGTCTGTTCGTGGATGGTAGCGCACCTTATCGGTCGCGATGGCTCGGAGCTGGAGGAGCGAGCTCACCGGTTGCGGCGGTGGTTCCCCTTCTGGAATACGCTGAGCCCCGCAGAGGTGATCGCGGAGGCGAAGCGGCGCCATTGGCTCGTTGGTACACCTGAGGAGGTACTTGAGCAGATCCGGGCACGTGCCGCGATTGGTGTCCGCCGTCTCATGCTCCAAACCTTCGACCTTGACGACGTCGATGCACTCCGCTTGATCGCGACGGAGATTGTGCCGGCTGTCGCCCAGTGAGGAAGAGCACCGCGGGGATCAACCCGCGCGGTGCTCAAGGTCAGCGATGACTTGGAGCGCGCAGTTTCGACCCGGTGCGCCGAAGACAGCACCACCTGGCCAGGCCCCGGAGCCACACAAGTAGAGCCGTTCAACGGGTGATTCATAGCCCGAAAAGCCTGGTGCAGGGCGAAAAGCGAACATCTGGTCGGGCGTTATTTCGCCGTGGAAAATGTTCCCACCGGTGATACCGATAATCTCTTCGATATCGCGTGGCCCGAGGACGGTGATGTAGTCGATAGCGTCCCAGATGTTTGGCGCGTATTCGGCAAGGGTATCGATGATGTTCCGCCCAATTTCGTCTTTTCGCTCTTCCCAGCTACCTTCTGCCAGATCGTACGGGGCGTACTGCACGTAGAGCGACATGACATGCTTGCCTGGAGGGGCGAGGCCATCCTCCGTGGCGGATTGGATATAGCAATCCATGAACGGACGTGCCGAGGGACGTCCATGCTTGCAGTCCTCCCAGGCCCGCTCGAGATAATCGATCGATGGGTTGATGACGATGCCGCCGGTATGCTGCGGTCCAACCTCCGTACCGGGGTAGCAACGGAAATTCGGCAGCTGGTTGAGGCCGAGGAGGACTTTCACCACCGACCCCTTGACTTTCATCCGCGCGATCGCGTCGCGGAACGACGCTGGCAGGTGGTGGGCGGGTACCAAGCGGAGGAATGTCCGCTGCGGGTCAGCATTGGAGAGAATCGCGCGGGCGGTGAAGCGGCGGCCATCGACAAGTCGCACACCTCGCGCTCTGCCGTCGATAACGTCGATCTCCGCCACTTCGGCGTCCGTGAGGATGCTGACACCGTGATCGCGACAAAAGCCGGCGAGGGCCTCGGCGATCGTACCCATTCCGCCGCGGACGAACCCCCAAGCTCCTTGATGGCCGTTGAGATTACCAAGCAAATGGTGAAACTTCACATAAGCGGTGCCCGGTGACTTGGGGCCGAGGTTCACACCAATGACTCCGCCTGTGCAGAGAGGGGCCTTGATTTCTTCACTTTCAAAGAAGAAGTCAAGCACCTCGGCGATGCTCTTCATGAAGAGAGTGCGGAGATCCTCGAGTCCTTCTGGTCCTTGGAACGCCTGCTCGAGTTCAGCCAGCGTTGGAGCAGGTCGCAGGAGGAAGGGACGGAAACGGGCGATCATGCGGTTCCACATTGCCCAGTACTGGTCCCAGCGTTCGGCGTCGCGACGCGAGAACTTCCGGAGCTCCTCGCGTGTGCGGCGTTCGTCCAGAAAAACCATGAGAGAGCGGCCGTCTGGGAAGGGGACAAAGTATTGTGGATCGAAGGGACGCACCTCATAACCGTACTTTGGGAGCTCGAGATCACGTACCACTTCTGGGAGGAGTAAGCTGCAAACATACGAGCAAGTCGAGAGCCGGTATCCGGGAAAGTGCTCCTCGGTCACGGTCGCGCCGCCGATGATGGAACGCCGTTCGAGCACAAGCACGCGCTTGCCGGCGCGGGCCAGATAACCAGCTGCGATGAGGCCATTGTG
>DAOTWO010000063.1:0-1728 GCA_034435855.1 Thermomicrobium sp.
AGCTATGCCCATCTAACGATGAGCCAACTTCCGGGAACCGATACTGAAACAGGTCGCTCATCAGAGGTTCAGCGTCAGCCAAAGCGACGAGACAGTTCCGAATATCGCCCGGTGGTGGAATGTTGAAGTCCTGTCGCAGTCGGCCAGAACTCCCGCCGTCGTCACCTGTGGTGACGATTGCTGTGATTGCAACATTGTGCGCTTTCAGTCCACGTAAAAGCGTAGAGAGACCGGTGCCACCACCAATCGCGACCACACGGAACTCGGGTGCCTCCGGCCCGAAACGGTGCGCGTGAATAATCTCAGCGAGTCCACGTCGATCGGCGCGCTGATCAAGAAACGGCGCGAGGAGCGAGCGAGACAATTGCCAGAACCCAACCACGGTCATGAGGCTACCGAGCGTGACCATGAGAAGTTCCCGATAGGGGTGGGGAATAAATTGGAGCGTGACTGCCTGAACAAAGCCGGAAACCCGCTGCGGAAAATCATAATTGCGGTAGATCCAGGCCAAACCCATGGCGAGCCCGAGGCTCGTCGTCACCACCCCGAGCGCAAGCAGCACGATCCACCGCTTGACAAACATCCCTGGGCGCAACCAGGTCCGGAGCTTCATCGGTCCCCCGTTTCCCGTCCCGCAGCCCCGCCCCAGTATAACAGTGGCGGTCACTCTGATCGGGAAGGCTCGTCAAGTCCTGGCTCTGTCTTGCAACAACGCGAATCGACTGCTATACTGTCTATGGTAAACGGAGCGCCCCGGACAAGTGGGCAATGCCCACTTTAATTTTTGCCCCGGTCGGCAGCCCACCGCCCGGGACCCCGGAGCGCGAGACGAAGGGGGGCGATCAACAATGAAGAGTGATCTCTACACTGCTATTGCACAGATCGCAGCAGAGCGAGGTATTCCGCGCGAAGCGGTCATGGAGTCCGTCCAGCAGGCCCTGCGGACAGTGTATAAGAAGGCTACTGGTTCGGACGAGGAAGTTGAGATCGAACTTGATGTGAACACGGGTCGGATTCGCATCTTCGCGCCGAAGCGCGTCGTCGAAACCGTACGCGATCCGCTGACCGAGATTTCAATCGAGGATGCACGCAAGATCGATCCGCGCGCAATTGTGGGTGATATTGTCCGCGTCGAGCGGCAGCCCACCAACTTTGGCCGGATCGCAGCACAAACGGCGAAGCAGGTCATCCTGCAGCGGATCCGCGACTTCGAGCGCGAAACGATTTACAACGAGTTCATCGACCGAGTCGGGGAGGTCCTGACTGGTACTGTCCAGCGAGTCGATCCGCGTGCCGTGATCTTGAGCTTCGGCAAGGCCGAGGCGATTATGCCTGCCCGCGAGCAGATTCCGGGTGAACGCTATCGCCCTGGCCAGCGCCTCAAGGTGTACCTTGTTGAGGTCACCAAGGACGCCAAGGGACCGCAGCTCTTGGTCTCGCGCACGCATCCGAACCTGATTAAGCGCCTGCTCGAGCTGGAGGTACCAGAAGTAGCTAGCGGCGCGGTTGAGGTCATGGCAATCGCCCGCGAGCCAGGTCAGCGCTCCAAGGTCGCTGTGGCTGCTCGGCAGGACAAGGTCGACCCCGTCGGGGCCTGTGTCGGCGTTCGTGGCGTGCGGATCCAGAGCATCGTCACCGAGCTTTCGGGCGAGAAGATCGACGTGATCGAGTGGTCCTCGGACATCCGCACATTCATCGCGAACGCACTCAGCCCGGCGAAGCCGATCA
>DAOTWO010000064.1:0-19439 GCA_034435855.1 Thermomicrobium sp.
CGCACCGAGACGATTCGACGTGACTTCGTCGCCAACGTCTCCCATGATCTCCGCACGCCGCTCGCCGCGCTGCAGGCGCTGGTTGACACGCTGCTCGACGGAGCACTCGCTGACCGGGAAGTGGCTGAGGACTTCTTGCGACGGATTGCAACCGAGGTTGAACATCTGACACGTCTGGTGAACCAGCTGCTGGAATTGACCAAAGCCGAGAGTGGCCAACTGCAACTTGCTCGGGTACCAACCGACCTCGCCGAGTTGGCACGCGCGACGCTTCGCCGGTTCGAGCCTCGTGCCACAGCAAAGGCGATTGCCCTCGACCTCCACGTCCCACCTGATCTCCCTCTTGTCTCGTGTGATCCTGACCGCATTGGGCAAGTGCTCTCGAACCTCTTGGACAACGCGCTCAAGTTCACGCCGGAGGGCGGCCGCATTACTGTCGAGCTCTCGCGCCAGGACAACGAACTCGCCGTCTGCGTTCGGGATACTGGCCCAGGAATTCCCATCGAAGAACTCGATCGCATCTTCGAGCGTTTCTTTAAGGGGGACCGTGCGCGGACAAGCACTGGAAGTGGGCTTGGACTTGCCATTGTGAAGCATCTGGTGCAGCTCCACGGTGGACGCGTTTGGGCCGAAAGCCCACCGGGGGGCGGCGCGGTGGTCGGCTTCACCTTGCCACTCAACACACCGTGAGATCGTCACGAGATTGTCACATCTGCGGCGACATCCACACTATCCTAGGAAGCGAAACCAGTTGAATACCCACGCGCAGCCCCGTACTCCTCCTCACGACTGGGCGGTGCCGAGCCCCCACCGGTACCGCCCACTTCTATCGCGGCCCCCGGCACGTCAACCTAACCGTCAGCCCCTGAAACCGTGGGGCTCTTCCGTGCGTCATATTGTCGGAGACAAGTCCACTGTGGTACGCCCTGCCAGGTAGGGTCAACGTGCATGGCTACCGTACGAGCAGAAGAGTGTCAGTCTGACATTGATCGGCTAGACTGAGAACGATGCCGAAACGGTCGGACGAACGGAAGGAGGTCACGATGCAAACCGGACGACGACCGTCGAGGCTGATGCGAGTACTGCTTGCCTGGATGCTCGCAACCAGCAGCCTCGTTGCCGGAATTCCCATCATGCAGGCTTCCAGCCCACTCAGCGAGCAGCAGTCACGGGTCACATTTGCTGCTGTCTACAATGGCGAGACGTTGCCGGGGAACGTCGGGCCGATCTGGACCACCGTTGTGGTGCAGAACCTGGAGGCGCTGCCAATTGAGATTCGATTGCGCAACCAGCGGGTCGGCGGAACGATCCGTGGTCCGTTCACGCTCGCGCCACGTGCCACCCGCGCATTTACGGCTGCGGAACTCGGAGGGCTTGGACTGGTGCCCTCCGGTGGCAGCGCTGGCCTGGTGATCGAGGCGTCCTTCCCCGACACAAGCCAAGCAATTCTCACTGAACTCGGCATCTGCACGATCATCTGTAGCCCAGCAATCGCGGCTATTGAGAAGCACGGCGGGCCAACCCCACTCGGCAACGACCTGCGTACGAGTAGCGCTTTCCAGAGCGTCTCTGGTGCGACCGGCATCCGCGACGACGACTGGGAAGCTGCAAGCCTGGGACGCACCTGGGTGCTTCCGGTTGTCCAAACCAACAACGGCTGGAACACCATCATTAAGGTCGCCAATCTTCGCAATCAGCCGAACCAAGTGACGGTCACGCTGCAACGTTCGCGTGGTGTCACCGCTGGTGACCCAACATACACGCTCAGCCAAACGGTCCCTGCAGGGCAAATCTGGACGATCGACCTCTCCGGCGTCGTCCCGGCGGAGTGGGTGGGCGCCGCTTTCGTGGACGCCCAACTTTCCGGCGTTGCGGTCGTTGCTGAACGCTACAAGCCGAGCTGGCGCATGCTGTTGACGAATGAAGGAGTACCACGCACGACGGCGACAACCCGTTATGCTCCAATCGTCTTCCGCGACTACAACAACTGGAATACCGGCATCACACTGGTCAACCTGGACAGGAACAACACGAATACGCTGACGCTGACCTATTACGACCGGAACGGGATCGCCCAGGTCGTACCACCGGAACTGGCTGTCATCACGCTGCAACCCGGTGAGAGTGCGTTCATCTACCGACCGGACATCGCGGTAGTCCCCAGTCTTGACCCCGCACGGGTCAACGCGGTCGTGATCAATGGCCAGCGACCCTTTGCCGCGGCTGTGGATGAGGTGAAGTATCTTGCCGGGCCGGGCCAGGGGCAGGCGATGAGCTACATCGCGCCCTCCGCTCCGGACGTGGCCGGCACGAAGCAGAGCTGGTCAGCAGCCGAGACACAGGCACGGACGGCAGGGCAGGTAACAGGCCGAACCTGGTTCACCCACACGCTCGCGCTTCCGCTTTTCCAAGTCGGTGATGCGACCGGCCAGGGTGACATCAGCGGGTTCACACTCTTCAACCCGACAGGTCGGCAGCAGCTCGCCAATGTGCAGCTCCTTGGCATGAATGGAACACCTGTCGCACCAAGCCAGGTCGGAACCAGTGAGAATCCTGTGCTTGTTGCTGTCCCCGCTGGTGGCTATGCCGTGATCTACCCGTCTCCGAGCGACTTTGGAACGACGTTTACTGCGGCACCGCGCAACTTTACTGGTACGGCCCTTGTCGGCGTAACCGACGGAGCAGGGAGTGGGACCGGCTTTCTCGTGGGAGTTTCCAATGTCGTCAACTATCAAGTGCAGGGCGATGGCTCCGATGTCTTCGTCCTGACGCCCACTCGCCACCCTGTCCTGACCTTGACCAACTTCCAGCTTGTGCTGCAACCGAGCACCACCTTGGCCACGGTCGGCGAGAATGTTCCGTTTGTCGCCACACTGACCAGCGGTGGTACTCCACTCCCCGGTCGTACCCTGGCCTTCCGCGTGAGCAACGAGGGCACACCGACACTCACGCCAACAACCGCAACGACCGACGGGAACGGTCAGGTGTCAGTGACCCTCTCAAACAGCCAAGCGGTCACGAATACGTTGACCGTGTGGTGGGACCTGAACGGCAATGACCAGCAGGACGCCACCGAACCGTCTGATTCCAGCCGGATAACATGGGTAGCAACAGGCCAGCTTTCTGGTCAGATCACCATCAGGCGGAATAACAGCCTGATTACCACAGTGCCGGCCAATGACCTCGCGGGGAATAACACTGTCACCGTACAGGTTGAGTGCGATATCAACCCAGACACGCCGACTGGTGTGCCCATTCTGCTGCGGTTTGCAACTACTGACCATAACACTGGCGCTAGTAATGTTCAGCCTCTGGCACGCTGGACCACACAGCAATCACCCAGTTCCTCTGGTCTGACGAGTCTCGTCACAGGCGCAAACAATAGTGGATCTGCAAGCCTGATTCTGGTTGAAGGTGATGCAGACGCGATGGGCGGAGATACGTTCACCATTTCCTGCTACCTAGACTACGGACTCACCGGTGTCCTCGAGCCGACTGATGCACTCCTAGACACTGAAACCATTACGGTCACACCCTAAGTCCTCCCGTCACAGCGAGCTAGTGCTGGCGCGGCTACCATACCGCCCCGAGGAACCAGCCCCGGGGCGGTTTCCCTTTGGCGCAGCCTCGGTTACAATCGCGCCTGGGTACGCCAGGACCGGGCCTGGCAGTACTGGGACGCAGGTGGGAAGGGAGAGGAGACAGGAGAGATGGCTACTGCGCAGCGCCAAACGTCAGCCTTCTGGGACTACGTCGCCGCCTTGGTCATGGTCATTGGCCTGTGGCTGGCCGCATCCCCCTACGTCATCCCCGATGCTTGGCTCTACGATGTCACGCGTCTCAGCGCCACTTTCTTTGGCGGCTGCATTGTCATGTTCGCCATCGCCGAACTCGCGCTCTCACCCGGACTCCGGTGGGTTGGTCTTGCGAATGTGCCGATCGGTCTCTGGATCGCGGCCGCACCGTTTGTGAGCGGTGAGACGGCTATCGGAGCCATGGTCGCCAGTATGGTAATCTCCGGTCTTGTCGTTGCCATCCTCAGCCTGGCGAGCGTTTTTCTCGGCCGACGGTAGGCCGCCCACCAGACGCCCGCTTTCGTGTCCTGCGAGCCGCCGCAGTTGATTGCGGCGGCCGCATCGTCTCAGAGCGGACTGCACGAGAACAGTTGACTCGACCGCACGCGATTGGCAACTGGGCCAACAGGCAGAGGTGGGAGCATCCACCAGCAGCTGACACAGGGTAATCCAGAGTGCCACGCGACGACACTCTGTCAACCAAGCGTGAGCGGATCAGCAAGGTCGAAGAACACGAGCCCTTGCGGCAATTTGGGGAAGAAATACGTTGTCTTGGGCGGGAGTAACTGGCCACGTTCCGCCCAAGCAAGGACCGTCTTCAACGGTGTTGGTCGAAGCAGGATCGCAAGAGCCGCCCGCCCCGATCGCACCGCAAGCGCCGCTTCGACGACATCCGGCGTGTACTCAACCACCTGGTCGAGCTCAGCCTGATCGAACGCACAGACGTGCCGAAGGACAAGCGTGTCAACAAGCAGGGCATCAGGCTTCGCAACGCCATCCCCCGGCAGCACGACTTCAAGGCTTTCCTCAGCATGGACAACGAGTGCGTGCGGCGCAGCCCGAGCAGCGAGTGTCTCGGTGGCGCGAATCAGCATGTCCGGAGTCGGAGCTCGGGTTACCTGCACAATCTTCGCATGATCCACCAGGTGGCTGCGGATCGCATCCCATCCACAGGGAAGCCAGCGCAGCAGCCGGTGGATCGGCCGGACAACAAGTGCAGGGTCAGCAGCATCCACCACATGGACTGGTACCCACGCAGCGGGATGAGTGCTCGAGCCTGCAGGAACGTATCGCTGGGCATACCGTTTCGCGGCCTCGAGGCGGTGATGCCCATCGGCAACAACCAGCGGACGCGAGGCGATCAGTGCGGCCAGTTCAGCAGCCTGACTCCCATGGACAGCCCAGAGCGTGTGCCATTCCCCAGAGCGCTCGATTCGCCACAGAGGGGGCTCCTGCGCAGTGATCGCCTCGAGCATCTGCCGCAAGGTTCTTTCTCCGTCCCAAATGGCATAGACCGCACCGGCGTGCACCTGCACCGCCTCGAGCTGTCGCTCTCGCCGCTCGACCAGCTCCTGCGTTGTTCCTTCATGCGGGAGGAGACGAGCTCCACGGTGCGGGTCGAGCGAGGCAGCGAGGAAAACGCCGAATCGTTCACGGGGCTGCCCCTCAAACACAAAGCGGTGTGCATAGACATAGCAGGCCGGCGCCGCATCTGGCTGGACAATCCCCTGAGCGCGCCAGGTGCGAAACACGCGCGCGGCCGTGTGGAACGAGCGGCCATCCGGATCCGGGACCTCCAGGTGCAAGCAGTGGTGCGGGTGTTGCGCAGCCAGTGCTGCTGCCTGCTCGGCTGTCGGCACGTCGTCGGCCGGGCCAAGGACGGCAGCAAGATCGCCAACTCGCTCTGGGACATAGCGAAGTGCACGCAACGGGCGCAGCGGCGGCGTTACCGTCGCCCGATCGTCCACGCGATCTGCTTGCGGCTCCGTGGTCACGGCCGCACCATCATCGTGGTTTAGGAGCGCTGAGTCTGCAGGTTGGTTAACTGAGCAAGGACCGGCTCGTCGTCCTCTTCCGCCCCGAGCAACACCAAGACAACCGCCTCAGGAGCGGGCTCTGTCTCGGCGAGTGCCTCTTCAGGAGAAGGCACATAGCGGTCGTCACTCCACTGGCCGGGGCGTTCAGGATGGTAGGTCTCGACGAGCCAGGTGCGAGAGACGATGGCGTTGCTCCCGAGCTTGCGTCGCGCCCGCTCCTGATAGCGGTCGATCCGACCATCCGGATGCAGGACGAATAGCTCGACGACCCGTCGCCCCTCGTGGCGCCCACGATGCAGGATCTGCTGTCCGGTTACCTCGTCCAGCTCTCGCGCTGGCTGACCACGTTCTGTCTTCAGAAAGTACCGCACGGTCTCTCCTCCTGGCGCTGGCCTTGACTGCAGCGTCACACAAAGGGTCGCTGCAGAACACAAGTGTACCGCGTCGTCTCGCGGATGCCGGCACCACGTTCTCTGTCCTCTCCAGGACTCCTGAGACGTTATCCGGTGTGAGGAGGTGCCACACTCGGGTCAGGCGGGGAGGTGACGATGTTGACCGAAACCGACAAACAGCCAGCAGAACTGGAGGAGGAGGCAGTCCTCCTCGCTGCTGCCAGAGAAGACCCGAACGCCTTCGCCGAGCTCTATCTCCGCTACCTTGGGCCGGTCTACCGCTATCTCCTCGCTCGGACGGGCTCCCCGGCCGATGCCGAGGACCTTGCCCAAGAAACATTCCTCAGAGCCTATCGGGCACTTGACACCGACCGCCCGCGCAGGTCACCTTTCCTTTCTGGCTTCTCCGGATCGCACGGAACCTGGCAATCGACGCGAGTCGTCGTCGGACGGTCGAACGAACCAGAAGCTCCGCCATCCGCCCACCACGGTCACTGAGCCACGAACACCTTGATGATCGGCTCCTCTTGGAGCAACTCCGGCGTCAGCTGACGCCGGAAAAGCAGGAGCTGCTCGCGCTCCGCTTTGCAGCAGGACTCTCCACGAGGGAGATTACCCGACTCCTCGGGAAGCGGGAAGGCGCCATCCGCAAACAGTTGTTCCGGATCATCCGAGAACTCCGGGAGGCCTACGATGCAGCGACCACCAAATGACGAACGTGCACCACACATTGCTGACTTCCTTCCACCGGAGGCTGATCTCAAGGAACGGATGCTTGTGGCAAAGTTGCATCGCCTGCTGGGTGCAACACAGCCTCCACCGACGCTCTCGGTTCGCATCCGGACGCTCGCACAAGGCATGGCGCGCCAGTCTCCTCGCCGGACGGGCATCCAGGCACACCGTCTGCCCGTCCTCCGGCCTCTGTCGTCCCCTTCGACGGCGTCAGCGCACATCCCTTCGCGGCACAATCCGCTCCGCGTTATCGCTGGCACACTCGCGGCCTTGCTCGTCGTCGGACTCTTGGCCATGACCTACCTCATGGTGCTTTCTACGCTGGACAACCAGCATCGGAACTCGCCGGGTGAGAGTGGACTTCCAGCATCGCAACCGTCGAACGGTGGGTCCCCTGCCATCGGCCGACTCGCTCTCGCACTCGGCAATCGCATCGTGGTCGATGGAGCCGTGTGGATCGAGGACGGCGGAGTGAGTAGCCCGGCCTGGTCCTCGTCTGGACGCTGGCTCGCCTACCAAAAGGATTCGCGTGAGGGAACGATCATTGTCATTCGGGACACACAAAGCGATCGCCGCACCGAGTTCAGCGTCGTAGCCAGCACCCCACCTGTCCCCTCAGCAGGGGCACTGCCCCCTGAATCACTGTTCGCCTGGTCGCCGGTTGCGGACCTGCTGCTCCTTCGTTCAGTCAATGGTGGACTCTTTCTGCACGATCCAGCGGGGACAGGTCCCGATAGGCCAGTCATCCACGGTCCCGTCGAGTCGTTTGCTTGGGCGCCGGACGGGCGGCAGATCGCCCTCGTCCGCTCCCGCAGTGCGACCAGTGTCCCGGAGGGCGAACTGGTTCTCCTCTCCTTGGAGGACTACCAGGAGCGCACTGTCTATCAGGCGAAGGGAGCTTCCCTGCACATCGCTGCCTGGTGGCCTGACGGCCACGGACTCCTCGTCTGGGAGCTCCCGCTCGCCTCGATGAGCCTGGCTACCGATGGTGTCCCGCTCCGCTCGGTCGACCTCGCAACCGGTACCGTTGCGACCCTCGCGACGATGCAACCGGAACCCAGCCTTCTCACCTGGGGGCCACCGACAGCCGAGTCTCCAACGGTGTTCCTCATCGCGGGTGAGGGGCGCGAGTACTGGAGCTCCACCAAAGCGCTGCTTCGCTGTGCTGTCCGCCTCGCTCAATGCACACCGGTCGAACTACCTCGAGCCGACGTCGTCCCCGTTTCCCTGAGTTGGTCCCCGAACACGGGACGACTGGCATTGGTCGTAGCACCGATGGTCACGGCACCGGCTCTGGAACCCGCCTCCTGGGCGACGTGGGTCGCTGCGCATCAGCTTCTCATCCTGGATGCCGAAGGCACGCCATCCGACCCAGTACCGCACGAGCTGCAGGATGGAGTCCTGCAGGCAGCGTGGGCTGCGCCAGACACCCTCCTCGTCCTCCAGGCGTTGCCCGATGGCCACCTCCGTCTCATCAAGTTCGATACCGGGAACGGGAAGCTGCACGCGCTTGCCGATCTCACCGGCTACGGCCCCGAGACGCCGATAGAAGGTCACGGTGCCCCGGCGCTCCAGCTGGAATGGATAGCCGCTTGGCACGCCTAACGTCCTTCGAGTAGTAGGGTACGGTAGAGGGCATCGTGGGCAGCAGCGATGTCATGCCAGGAAAAGCTGCGCGCGATGTCACGCGCCGCGCGTCGCAGGCGCTCGCGCACCACAGCGTCGCTCAGCAACTCGGAGAGCGCCTGTGCCAGGGCTCTCGGATTGTCTGGTGGAACAAGTCGTAGGTGCTCGCCATCGCGAAGCGGTGCGAGGGCGGTCGGATCGCGCGGCTGCGTGGAAATGACCGCTGCACCACATGCCAGGGCGGCGATGAGCGTCCCGTTGCGCAGACTCGCGCCGTGGCGGAACGGGAGGACAACCACATCGACGGCCGCCAAAAGATCGGCCACCTCCTGCGCTGGGCGATAGCCAAGGTCAACGATCGGCACTGGGCCCGACACTCCGAGTGACCTTGCTCCCATGTCCCGCGCCCCGTGCACATCCGGCTGCGCTCCACCGATCAGCAGCAGCACGGGACGCGGTTCAGGTAACGCGTCGAGTGCTACCAGTAAGGTCTCCAGGCCCTTCTCCGGATGGCGGAAGCCGAAGAAGGCAACGAGCGCACGCCCCCCCGCTAGGCCGAGTCCCGCCCGCACCGCCGTCGGGTCGCGAGGCTCCGGTAGGTTCGAGCCGATTGGGATCCGGACAAGTTGCTCCGGCCGTACCCCCCAGCGGCGAAGCTCCCACTCGTCCTCCCGATTGGTCGTAACGACCCGAGCAGAGGTTCGGGCTAAGATCCGCAATGATGCTCGACGGAGCAAACTGGCTTTGGGGAACAGGTAGGGGACACGCAGATCGTGGAATGTGGTGACGACGGGCAGCGGACGCGCCAAGACGGGCAGGAGCACGATTCGCCCCTGGAGATCAAACGCCCCCGCCTGGTACTGGAGATGCACGACGCCGTGCCACCCGTTCTCCCGGAGGGAGCGCAGCAGACTCCAGAGCGGGCGCCCCCATCCCGCAAGCTGCCAGCACACGAGCGGTCCTTCCGGTGCTGGCCCCGGGAGACGCCGCGTCGCGACCTCGACCGTCCAGCCCGCCGCGGCCAGTGCGCACCCGAGCTGCCAGGTATAGTCGCCAACGCCGCCCCGAAGCGGCGGATACTCCCCGGTGACAAAGAGCACTCGTCCAGCCATCACGGACCGCTCAGCCCTGCCGGGCCAGGAGGCGCACCACCTGAGGACGCAGGAGCGAGCGGAGTGCGCGCCAGTCACGCACAAGACGCCGCCAGCGCAGCGCTCGCTTGTGCCCAATCAGCCACTTGGCACTCTCGCGGACCAGGCGCAGGACATAGGTCAACAGCAGAAAAGCCCGCAAGAGCTCTGCAGCGAGTGGCCCATAGAGGATACGGTAGAGCTGCACTTTCGCCGTATCAAATGCGACCTGACGGAACGCTGACTCCGGCTCACTCGAGGCGCCCTCACTATGGACAACCTCAGCATCTGGTAGATAGTACACGCGCCAGCCAGCACGACGGAGTCGCCAGAACCACTCGACCTCTTCCGAGTAAAGGAAGAACCGTTCATCAAAGAGCCCAACAGTCGCCAGCGCCTCTCGCCGGATTGCCAGGCACGCTCCGACGAGCCAATCGACTTCTTGCAACTCATCGTCGCTTCGATCCGCCACATAGTACTGCCGAAGTACTCGGTTGTTCCGCCAATAGTCCTGGATAAGCGTGCTCTCAAGGAATCCGGTCAGTAGCGTCGGAAAACGTCGCCGTGACGGTTGCGTTCGTCCGTCCGGGTAGCGCAAGCGTGGTCCAACCGCCCCGACTGTCGGGTGTCTCGCCAGGAAGCGTACGAGCCGTCCGAGCGCGTCGCCAACCAGTCGCGCATCCGGATTCAGCAGCACGATGACCCGCCCGCGTGCTTGCCGTATGCCTTGGTTTGCTGCAGTAGCGAATCCCTGGTTCACCTCGTTCACAATCAAGCGCACCCACGGGTAACGCTCCGCCACAAGCGTGGCTGTGTCATCGGGCGAGGCGTTGTCGATGACAATCACCTCACCAGCGAGGTCGCTCGCCTCAAGGCTCGCGCGTACTGCGTCCAAGCACCCTGGCAGGTAGTCGCGACTCCGGTAACTGACAACAACCACCGAAACGTCGAGTGTGGGGCTTTGCGCGAGTTCAGCAACCCGCCGACGCTCCTGTGTCACACGCCAGCGCCACCCACGCGCCACGAGCACCCAGGTGACGAATGTCGTGACCGCCATCGTGCTTGCGAGGAACAGACCGTCGAGCCGATCACGATACCCACGCAAGATGACAAAGCGTCGCCAGAACTCGCGGAGTGGCTGGCCAACGAACGTCCGGCGGCGTGGGCGCTTCCCCTGTGCCATCAGCGAACGCGCCGCGAGGCGGGCATAGCGCAGTTGTTTCTGCACGAACTCACGCCGCGAGTCATAGTTGAGGTGCACAAGAGGAGCCGTGAGGCGGCCAGCGTTCCCTTCTAGCTCGACGACCTCGTGGACGGCGATGTCCAGTCGATACCGTGCCCGACCAACCCGCAGCAGCCGGAGGTGCTCGTCCGGCCACCATCCACCGCCACGGATCCACTTCCCCCACATCCAGTTCTGTGTCGGAATCCAGAAACCAGCTACCGAGTCATCAGCGGTGGCCAGGGCAACGCGGATTTCCCTCGCCAGTTCTGGGCTGACCCGTTCGTCGGCATCGACAAAGAGGACCCAGGGTTCACGAGCGAGCCCGAGCGCCGCATTCCGTTGCGATGGGAAGTCGACAAAGCGCCGCGTCACGACCTCGGCACCGGCCGCTCGTGCAATCTCGACCGTTCGATCGGTCGAGCCGGAGTCGACAACAAGGAGCTGCCGCCCGAGACCGCGCACGCTCTCCAGGCACCCGGGGAGATGCCGCTCCTCATTCAACGTCAAGACGATTACCGTGAGTCGCAGCGGATCAGACTGACTCATCGCAGCACGGTGTGTGGCGATAGATCGCAGCAGCCTGGCGCAAAAGTCGCGCGCGTACGGCGAGGTCCGCACGGCCAGTCAACCGCGCACGGAGCGCCGCCCAGCCGGCAGCAAGTTCAGCAAGCCAGGCCAAGCGACGCACGAAAGTCGGCCCATGCCATCGACAAAAGTAACGTGCACGGCTGCGGTGCAACTGCAGAAAACTCGCTTCTGATACCTGGCGCGTGCTCCCGCCAGCATGGTGCACAACAAGTGCAGCCGGCGCTGTGAGGATGGTCCAACCAGCCGCGCGGATTCGACGGCACCAGTCAATCTCCTCACTGTAGTAAAAATATCCCTCGTCGAGTCCACCTACCTTTTCGACCACTTCCCGCCGCACCAGCATGCAAGCCCCGAGTGGATGATCAATAGCAAATGGTGTTAAGCCATCGCCGGGGCCAAAGCGGCCGTTCAGGCGTGAGCCTATGAGTCGTGGATGAATAGGGAAGAAGTCTAAGAGATTCTGCACGTACCCCGGAAACCGGTACCCCGCCGACTGCAAAGATCCATCAGAGTTCAGTAAACACGCTCCAACGAGCCCAACATGCGGTGCGGCATGAAGCGCCCGCCACAGCCAGGTAATGGCGCCGGGAAGAACCTCGGTGTCCGGATTGAGGAGCAAGATCGCCCGGCCGCGGCTCCGCGCGAAACCGATATTGTTCGCTGCCGCGAAGCCACGGTTCTCCCCGAGCGCAATCAGCTGGACAAAGGGGAAGCGCTCGGCGACAAGTTCTACTGTTCCATCGCTGGAGCCGTTATCGACCACAATGACCTCGCTTTTCAGGCCGCTCTCTTTGCGCTCCGCCTGGAGGCTCTCAAGACACGCTGGTAACAGCCCTCGAACGTTCCAGGTGACGATGACGACGGAAAGATCGTGCTCGTCCACGCGTTCCGTCCTCCCGGCACAATCCTAGCTTCCCTGACGCCGGTAGACGAAGGATCCCTCAAATGGCAAGAGGTCACTTGGTCCTGGCCGCGCGACTGTGGAGTGCGTGGGACGATGAACTGCCTGTTCATCACGGAGCAACGGCCATCATACCGTGACGAATGCAACTTGCCCCTTCCCGGCACGCTTCGCCGCGTAGAGGGCTTGGTCAGCCGCGAGCAGCAGCTGTCCGCTCGTGGGATAGCGAGGGCCAAAAGCCATGGCCGCTCCGATTGAAAGCCGGACGGTGAGTGCCAGTTCATCAACCGTAATCGGTGCCTTAAACGCCGCGAGGAGTCGTTCCGCCACGGAGTGCACACTTTCCTCCGACGTCACCTGCTCGAGGAGCACGGTGAACTCGTCTCCTGCAAACCGGGCCACAGTATCACCGGCGCGGACATGCTCACGAAGACGCTGCGCAACGACAACAACCACTTGATCTCCGACTCCATGTCCCCAGGTATCGTTGATCGCCTTGAACTCATCAAGATCGATAAAGAGCACCGCAATTCCACCCCCATCACGACTGATCCGTGAGAGCGCGTGCTCCAGTCGGTCGAGAAAGAGGAGCCGGTTCGGCACACCAGTCAGCGGATCGTGTAACGCGCGATAGCGAAGCTGGTCAGACTCACGCCAGCGTTCGAGCGCCAGAGCGGCCGAGTCGGCAGCGACCTTGAGAAGCACAAGATCCTCAGGCGGGAACTCCCCCGCCTCCGAGCGATACATTGAGGCCACTCCGATGATCCGTCCCTCTCCACTTTGGATCGGAGCCGCAGCACAGGAACGCACACCGATCGCCCGTGCGAGACCGTGAAAGCGCTCGAACCGTGGGTCCCTGAGGATATCAGTGCAGACAGCCAGTTCCTTCCGAATGGCTGCCTGCCCACAGCAGCCAGCCTGATCACTGACTGGCAGGCCCTGGAGCGCTTCATGATAGGCAGCCGGCATACTGGGTGCAGCCGCATCATGGAACCGTCCATCCTCATCAATGAGGACGATCGTCCAGCGCGTCTCCGGAAGAATTGCCTCAAGTCGGCGGCAAAGTGTTTCCAAAACCTCCGGCAACGGCGCTCCGTCGACGATAAGGCGCAGGATCGCTGATTGTGCACTGACGAATGACTCAGCATGCTTTCGCTCAGTTACGTCCAGCAAGAGGCCATGCCAGAACAGCGGAGCCCCCTGGGCGTCACGGAGCAACACCTCCCGGTTTTCCAACCAGACCCATCGACCGTCCTTGCGCTGAAACCGGTAAGTCACCTGGAACGGTTCACCTGTCTCATCCGTTCGACGAGCCTCAGCCGCGACCACCGGCTGATCGTCTGGATGGATTCGGCTGAACCACAGGCCCGGCCGTTCTGCAAACTCCTGGGGAGCAAATCCTGTGATCTCCTCAATTCTTCGACTGAGGAACGTAATTGGGTAATGGAGTCCCCCGTCTGGGAGGATGACTGGTATTGCAGCCGTAACCATGACGGCTGCGGGAATCTGCTCAACCAAGGTGCGGTACCGTTCTTCGGCCGCACGGAGCTCTTCTTCGATGCGCTTGCGGGCGGTCAAATCGATAAAGACCGCTTGACGTGCCTGAATCGTTCCGTCTGGACCATGAATCCCACGGAACTCATGCCAGAGCCAGACGACACGACCGTCCTTCCGGACGAAGCGATACTCTAACTGGACCGGTTCGTCCTGTGCTTCAGCACGGCTTATTGCTTCCAGAACTCGTGTCCGGTCATCCGGGAAAATGCCGCGGGCCCACACCCCAAGCGTTCGCCACTCCTCCGGTGTGTAGCCAGTCAGGTCTTCAATCTGCGGGCTGACATAGAGCGTCTCGTACCCAGGAAGCCCATCTGGAAGAACGACTCGGTTGGGAGCGACGAGCACAACAGCCGCCGGCAACTGCTCAACCAGCGTCCGATAGCGCTCTTCAGCCAGCCGCAGTGCTTCTTCTGCCTGACGACGAGCCGTAATATCAATTAAGAGGACATGCCGATAACCGATTGCTCCCTCCATCGCCCGAACCACATGTGACTGACTCCAAATCCAGACCAGCGCTCCATCCTTGCGTATGAGCCGGTACTCGATACTGAGTGGTGTGTCGTGCGCGTCCGCTTCACGAATGACACGCTGCACCCACTCCCGGTCATCAGGATGGAGACGAGCGAAGAAAAGCTCGGCACTCCATTCTTCCGGGCGATATCCTGTCAATCGCTCGATCCCTGGGCTGACATAGAGATAGTTCGTCTGCGTGTCTCTCTGCAAGAGGGTGCGGAGTAACACCGCGCCCGGAAGCTGCTCAACCAGAACGCGGTACCGCTCCTCAGCCAGGCGGAGTCGTTCGAGCATTTCTCTTTCTTTGGTCACGTCAAGCATGATCAAGAAGAGGTACCGCGGTCTACCGTCCGGTCCAGTGACCAGTGAGCCTTCCTCACGGAGCCAGACGACCCGGCCATCTTTGCGCAGAAAGCGGTACTCAATCGGTTCATTCGATCCCTGCTTCGGCCAGTTCTCGATCGCCTGGAGAACACGCGTCCGATCGTCAGGATGGACGCCCCGAAGCCAGACCCCCAATTCACTCCACTCTTCTGGCGTATAGCCGGTGAAATCAACCACTCGAGGGCTACAGTACAACGTTCGCCAACCCAGTGTGCCATCCGAAAGCCGCACCGGCTCCGGCTCAACAATTGTCACTGCGCCGGGATGCTGCTCCGCCAAAAGGCGAAAAAGTTCCTCGCTCTGTCTCCGTGCTTCTTCCGCCTCCTTCTCCTCAGTGACATCAATCAAGAGGGACTGCCAGAAACCACGCTCCTCGTTCTCCCACTCCAGCAGACGAGCGAGGTGACGAATCCAGATGACACGACCATCAGCCCGGCTGAAGCGATACTCCACGCTAACCTCACGCTGCTCAAAGAGACAGCAGGCAATCTGCTCCAAGAGCTGCCGAGCATCCTCGGGATGCACGTGTTGGATCCAGAAACCGGGTCGTTTCCACTCCGTGATCGGATAGCCCGTAAGGTGCTCAAGCTGCGGACTGGCATAGATGAGCTCAAAGGCTGGTGTTCCATCCGGTAGCCAGGTCAGCTGCGCGCGTGAGACCAGGAGAGCTCCCGGAAGCTGCTCGACGAGTGCCCGGTACCGTGACTCCGCAGTACGGAGCGCCTCCTCCATCTGTTTCTGCGGTGTCACATCTACAATGACCCCTTGCCAGGCTACCGGACAACCTGCTGCGTCCCGAAGTAAGAGAGCATGCTCTCGTACCCACACCACACGGCCATCTCGACGGATTAACCGATAATCCAGTGCAAATGGTTCACCCGTTTCGTCCGTCTGAAGGGTCTCCCGTCGTACCCGTTCCCGATCCTCAGGATGGATCAGTGACACATAGAGAGCGAGATCCGTCCGAAACGCCTCAGCCGGGTATCCCGTGAGCTCCTCGATGGCGTCATTCACATACTGCCAACGATATGCCGGCATTCCGTCCGGAAGCAGGATCGGCTCCGGATCGACGGCATAGATAACGGCCGGGATCACTTGCAACAATGCGTGAAGACGCGACTGTAGCTCGCGACGCTGGTACTCCGCCTCTTTCCGGTCCGTGACATCCAGGAGCACACCGTGCAGGAACACTCCTCCGTCTCTTTCCCACTGCACCCGGCCCCAATCCTGGACCCAGACGACCCGCTCATCGCGCCGGATCATGCGGTACTCCAGCATGAATTCCCCGCGGGTCGCCACTGCACGTCTCACCTCGGCGAGGACACGCTCGCGGTCCTCCGGATGCAGCCGCCGCTCCCACATCCCGGGCTCCTGTAGCCACTCAGCAGGCGGGTACCCAAGCAACTGCTCAATGCGCGGACTAACATAGCGCGCACCTCCGGTCCCCTCGAGTGGCACGCGATACACCACAACTGGTAAATGATCCCATAGACTATGGAGATCCTGACTCATGGTCGCTCTGCTCTCACTTCACCGTGCCTCAAAGACGTCGGCCTTACCGGAGTCAGATCCACTCCACACATCGGAGCCAGGAAGCGGTGTCGCAATGAGTCTCTGGTACCCGACCGGTTAGGCAAATGATCCTCACCAGAACATCTCATCACTGATCCAGACCCCGTCCCAGAATGCCGGAACCCGCTTTCGTGACAAGATACCAGGAGTCTTCGTCCTCCCTCTCCGCCAGCAGATGAGCAGGACATTTATTCCTCGGAGGGAGATCTCAAGCAACCTTCCGATGCGCCATCTGAGACCCACGCAGAGCGGTGACGATTGCAGGAGCCCCTGTCCGTTGAAGGGCATTCACCACAGGGCGATGATCGGATTTCCAGGAGATGAGACATGTCACCTTTCCACCCCGCATCGGAACGAGAGGACACTCCCACAGGGGCACTAGCCCTGTCGCCTCACGCGACGGACCAATAGCGCATTACAGCGTCACCCGAGGGTGTTCCGAGGGAAGCTCGCCAAGAGAACCGGCGGTGCCCCCTCTGAGCAAGACCGTGAGGCGATCCACGCATGGCAAGGTCGCATGGTTCGCATGACACACATGCCCCTGCACGAACTGCTATCAAGTATAGTCGAGTAGGCTCCCTCGTGGCACTCCGACAGCAGGAGGCCTGGCATCAGTGCGCAGCCCGAACGTGCTCTGTAAACCAACTGATGCGGAGCCTTGCATGGCGAAAGGATGAGGCTGTGCGGAAGAAGCGCTCACGAGTGGTTCGAGTGGAGACGGGAGCCAAGGGGCCTAAGCCCACACTTCTGACAAAACTCCATCGTTGTGCTGTTGTGCGCTATGGAAACGGAGCCCATCGTACGATGAGCGAGGTGCACAGGGATACCCACGCATTTGCTCTCCAAGATGCCCTGGATCGCGTCCGCAGCGTTGTCCAGGCACTGCCGCCGGCCGCTTTATTCCAGCTGGCGGAAGAGGGTTACCGCTCGCCATTCGAACTGCTGGTCGCCTGCATGATTTCGGTCCGGACACGCGACGAAGTCACCGTACCGACAGCGCGCCGTCTTTTCGCGCGTGCCCGCACACCTCAGGAATTCGCCGCGCTTGACCCGAACGAACTCGCACGGTTGCTCCGGCCAGCCAGCTTCGCCGCGGTGAAGGCACAGAACCTGATGGTGATCGCGCGCCGCCTCCTCGTCGAGCAGAACGACACGCTCCTGTGCAACGAGGAATTCCTCCGCTCACTCCCGGGGGTCGGGCCGAAATGCACGAATCTCGTCCTCGGCATCGCGTGTGGTATCCCGCGAGTCGCTGTCGACGTCCACGTGCACCGTATTGTGAACCGCTGGGGCTACGTGCGCACGCGCACACCGGAGCAGACCATGCAGGCACTCGAACAAAAACTCCCACAACAGTATTGGGTTGAGCTGAATCGCTTGCTTGTCCCCTTTGGGAAACATGTCTGCACCGGTATCGCCCCACGTTGCTCGATCTGTGTGCTCGCCGATCTGTGTCCGCATCTCGGGGTAACACATCACCGTTAAGCGACTCTTTGACTGCTGACGAAAGGTGATGCGCGCGGCATGATGGTGGCTAGGCGAGGAGTAGAACAGGAGGCTACACGCACCATGGCAGCTGTCAGCGAGGTTCAAACAATTCTAGAGCAGATCCGCAAAGTCCGGCAGATTCGTCAGTATCGGCCTGAGCCAGTTCCTGAGGATATCGTCCAGCAGCTCTTGGAAATCGCTCGCTGGACGGGAAGTTCACGGAACACACAACCGTGGCATTTCATCGTTGTCGACGACCGAGAGATTCTCCGGCAGCTGAGCGAGCTGCGGCCGCCAATCAACTGGCTCGCTGACGCGCCACTGGGCATTGCCATTGTCTTGAACGGCCAGAGTGAGATCAGCGAGGCCTATGATGAAGGGCGCGTTACGGAGCGGCTTCTCATCGCAGCCAAGCTTCTCGGCCTCGGCGGTGGCGTTGCTTGGTATGGCGACGAGGCACAGGAAGCCGAGGCCAAGCGAATTCTCAGCATCCCGCCAGAGCGGACAGCCCGCTCTATTGTGGCCATCGGCTACCCGCTTTCGGCACGTGATCCCCGACCGACCCCAGTCAGTACGGGCCGGAAGCCGCTCTCCGAGTTAGTCAGTGCAAACCGATACGGCCGACCTTGGCCGAGAGCGAAGAGCTGATAACACGCGTGTCCCCCACCGTTGCGCTGCTGGTATGTCCGATACGGGATGATGGTTTTCCTCCTCAATCACCGCTCTTCGCTGTCGTGGCACCGGCGTTGAACCCGAAGATGCAGCAGCCATTGGAAGGGATCGGGACCTGCTCTTCTACTGAGAGGATAGTCACTAAGAGGAACCGTGCGTGTTCTGCGCATTGGACCGTTGCTGGTGCCCCGGCCCTTGGACGGCGAGAGGTACACCGGTCATCAACCGGGGGCGGAACCCGGTGGGGAGTGCATCCTTGGGAACACGCTTGCCGAGCAACATGACGCGAAAACGTCCCATACCGGCTGGGTCCAGCAAGTGCAGTGCTGCCGCGCGCGCTGCCAAATACCGTTCCGCCGTCATCCCCGGTTCAGCCTGAAGCTGGACCAGGAGTTCACCGAGCCCAGCCTGCGCCAGGAACTCGGCTTGCGTCGTAAGCCCAAGGACGGTGAAGCCCTGTTCCTGGGCAGCAAGCCCAAGCATGGTGAAATCGACATGCGCAGTGATGTCTTGCTCTCCCGGATTATGCAGCGGATCATCACCAACACGATGGCGGAAGTACGTGTGAACAGTCCCTTGCGGAAATCGCACCGGATCATACCGCTCCGGTGCAGGATAGCCATAGTCAAGGACAAGGACGTACCCGCGAGCCAAAACACGCGCCATGTCTGCCACCCAGTCAACCATCGCAAGGCAGAGTTCCGTTATCTGCCCTTCTCTGAGCTGGACACCGAGCCGCTCCAGCCAATGAGCAAGCGCCCCTGTCGAAGGCGGAGCTAACACCTCAACAAAACGCGCGCCATCCCAGTCAACGAAGAGTTCCCAGAGCTGGTCCTCGCGCCAACACACCCGGTGAACCGGCAATGCGTCCACGAATTCGTTGGCGAGGACGACCCCGGCCACCGCATCACGCTCCTCGAGTGCGAGGAGCGATGCAACACCACTGTCCACCAGCCGATCAACGAGTGTGTCTAATGCTGCTCGACTCACTTCGACCGGCCGATAGCGCAGTCGCTCCAGGAAGTCAGGTGCAGTGCGTGCCAGATAC